>DATMWM010000254.1:0-3164 GCA_035562535.1 Rhodocyclaceae bacterium
CCCGGCCGCCTGGGTGAGCACCTCTTCCGGCAGCGTGGCCGGGCCGGCGCTGAAATTGAATACGCGCGTCATCGTCACTCCCTCACAAAGTTCGGAACTACTCTTCCTCGGTTTCCACGACCTTTTCGACGCCGGCGAGCCGCGTGCCGTCGTCCAGATTGATCAGCGTCACGCCCTGGGTCGAGCGGCCCATCTCGCGGATCTGGTCGACGCCGGTGCGGATCAGCACCCCGCCGGTGGAGATCAGCATCACCTCGTCGGCCTCGGTGACCAGCACCGCGCCCACCAGCCTGCCGTTGCGCTCGGAGGTCTGGATGGCGATCACGCCCTTGGTGCCGCGGCCGTGGCGGGGATACTCGCCCACCGCGGTGCGCTTGCCGAAGCCGTTCTCCGTGGCGGTGAGCACGGACAGTTCCTCGCCGCGCGAAACGAGCATGGCGATCACGCTCTGGCCGGGATCGAGGTACATGCCGCGCACGCCGCGGGCGTTGCGGCCCATGGGCCTCACGTCCTCCTCGTGGAAGCGCACCGCCTTGCCGGCATCGGAGAACAGCATCACGTCGTTCTCGCCGTCGGTGATCGCCACGCCTATCAGGAAGTCGCCCTCGTCGAGGTCCACCGCGATGATGCCGGCCTTGCGCGGGTTCGAGAAATCCGACAGCGGCGTCTTCTTGACCGTGCCCTGCGAGGTGGCCATGAACACGTACAGCCGCGCATCGAACTCCTTGACCGGGAGCACCGCGGTAATCTTTTCGCCGTCGAGCAGCGGGAACAGGTTCACGATCGGCTTGCCGCGCGAGGTCCGCGAGCCCTGCGGCACCTCGTACACCTTGAGCCAGTAGATCCGCCCGCGGTTGGAGAAGCACAGGATGTAGTCGTGGCTGTTGGCGATGAACAGGCGGTCGACGAAGTCGTCCTCCTTCATCGCCGCCGCCTGCTTGCCGCGCCCGCCGCGGTTCTGCGCCCGGTAGTCGGCCAGCGGCTGGGCCTTGACGTAGCCGCCTCGCGACAGGGTCACCACCATGTCCTGCGGCGTGATCAGGTCCTCGATGCCCAGGTCCTGGGTATGCAGCACGATCTCGGACCGGCGCGCATCGCCGAACTGGTCCCGGATCTGGGTCAGATCCTCGCCGATGATCGCGGTGATCCGCTCCGGCCGCGCCAGGATGTCGAGCAAATCGGCGATCTGGTCCATCACCTCGCGGTACTCGGCGACGATCTTGTCCTGCTCGAGGTTGGTCAGCCGCTGCAGCTGCATCTCCAGGATGCGCTGCGCCTGCACCTCGGAGAGTCGGTACCCCTGCGCGGACAGGCCGAACTCGGGCGCCAGTCCCTCTGGCCGCGAGGCCGCGGCGCTGGTGCGCGCAAGCATCTCCTCCACCAGCGCGGAGCGCCAGGTCCGGGCCATCAGCTCCCGCTTGGCATCCGCCGGCGTCGGCGCGGCCTTGATCAGCGCGATGATCTCGTCCACGTTCGACAGGGCCACCGCCAGGCCCTCGAGGATGTGGCCGCGATTGCGCGCCTGGCGCAGCTCGAAGACCGTGCGCCGGGTGATCACCTCGCGCCGGTGCGCGAGGAAGCACTCCAGCATCTGCTTCAGGTTGAGCAGCCGCGGCTTGCCATCGACCAGGGCCACCATGTTCATGCCGAAGGTATCCTGCAGCTGCGTGAGCTTGTACAGGTTGTTCAGCACCACTTCCGGCACCTCGCCGCGCTTGAGCTCGATGACCAGGCGCATGCCGGACTTGTCCGACTCGTCCTGGATGTGCGCGATGCCCTCGATCTTCTTGTCGTTGACCAGTTCGGCGATGCGCTCCTGCAGCACCTTCTTGTTGACCTGGTAGGGCAGCTCGTCGACGATGATCGCGGTACGGCCCAAGCCGCGCTCCAGTTCCTCGAAATGGGTACGCGCGCGCATCACGACGCGGCCGCGGCCGGTCAGGTAACCCTCGCGCACGCCCGCGAGGCCGTAGATCAGACCGGCGGTCGGAAAGTCCGGCGCCGGGACGATGGCGATCAGGTCCTCGATCGCAATATCGGGATCGGCCAGCAGCGCCCTGCAGGCGTCCACCACCTCGCCCAGGTTGTGCGGCGGGATGTTCGTGGCCATGCCGACCGCGATGCCCGAACTGCCGTTGATCAGCAGGTTCGGGATGCGCGCCGGCAGGATCAGCGGTTCCTTCTCCGAACCGTCGTAGTTCGGGCCGAAGTCCACCGTCTCCTTGTCGATGTCGGCCAGCAGCTCGTGGCCGATGCGCGCCATGCGGATCTCGGTGTAGCGCATCGCCGCGGCGTTGTCGCCGTCCACCGAGCCGAAGTTGCCCTGGCCGTCGACCAGCATGTAGCGCAGGCTGAAGTTCTGCGCCATGCGCACGATCGTGTCATAGACCGCGGTGTAGCCGTGAGGGTGGTACTTGCCGATGACATCGCCGACGATGCGCGCCGACTTCTTGTAGGGCCGGTTCCAGTCGTTCGACAGTTCGTGCATGGCGAACAGCACGCGCCGGTGCACCGGCTTCAGCCCGTCGCGCACGTCCGGCAGCGCCCGCCCGACGATCACGCTCATCGCGTAATCGAGGTAGGAGTGCCGCATCTCCTCTTCGAGGCTGACCGGCAGGGTTTCCTTGGCGAACGGGATGGTCATCGGAGTTCAGCGCCCGCGCCGCGGCGGTGCCGAAACGGGTCGAAAAAGACGCGAATGTTACCACGCCGGGCCAGTCCGGGCGGAGCCCCTCGAACTGGCGGACTGAGGTCCGCCGGTTTCGCCCGTGCCGCCGTTTCCGAGTGGTTTCCGAGTTGTCCACCGGGCACGTTTGTGGTTAAATCCGCGCGCCGCCGAGACCTCGCGCGGGCGGCCGCAGCGACACCCTCGCACGCAGCGGACCCAACTCAGGAGGAAACGACGTGACTGCCCGAAGCAAGGCTTCCCGGATCGCGCTTGCCGCCGTCCTGCTCCTGACCGGCGGGTCCGCCCTGCCCCAGACTCCGGATATCGTGATCAAGAACCCCGGTCCCGGTCCCCTGCCCTACGTGATCGACCAGAGCGGCGTGGTGGCCCGCACCGCGTCCGGCGTGTGCGTGCGCACCGGGTTCTGGTCGCCGGAGCTGGCCGCCAAGTTCGCCGCCGCAGGCTGTGCCTGCGACAAGGACCTGCTGCCCAAGGA
>DATMWM010000255.1:0-5379 GCA_035562535.1 Rhodocyclaceae bacterium
CGGGGTCGGACAGGACGGCGGGGTGCGCGTCATGAACTGCGAACTCCCCCCTACCCGACCCAGTTCATCGACGTGTGGCGGTTGCGCGACGGCCGGCGCGTCACGGTCAGGCCAATCCTGCCCCAGGACGCCCAGCCGTCCCAGCAGTTCGTGCGTGCCCTTTCGCAACGCTCGCGCCATCGCCGCTTCCACGCGGCGGTGAATGAACTCACGCCGGCCATGCTGGAACGACTCACCCGGGTCGATCATGTTCGCCACCTGGCTCTGGTTGCGGAGCGCGTCGAGCAGCACGGCACGGTGCTCGTCGGCGAAGCGCGCTTCGTGTGCGCCGACGATCCGCGGCGCGCCGAGTTCGCCATCGCGGTGGCCGACGACTGGCAGGGCCTGGGGATGGGCAGGCGGCTGCTCGAAGCCCTGCTGCACGCCGCGGCGGCGCGCGGCGTGCGCCATCTGGCCGGCGACGTGATGCGCGACAACAGGCCGATGCTGGCACTTGCGGTGCGACTGGGCTTCAGCTTCGGCAGCCCGCCGGCGGAACCCGGGCTGGTCCGGGTGACCATCGATCCGCTGGCCGCCTGCGCGGACTCGGACCGCACGGCGGATCAGGCGGCGCCTGGCGGCAGACCCCGACCGACTGGCTTCGCGACCGGGGCCGCCGGTCGAGTCGTGGAGAAATCGATACACTTGCCCGGCCACAGCATGTTCGCCGCCATGACATGGATCTCCAGCTTTACTGGGTTGGCCTGGCCGCGGTCGCGGTAAATGCCCTGACCGGCGTGCTCGACGCCGGGCGCAAGCAGATGGATCTCATCGGCGTGGTGATGGTCGGCACCGCCACGGCGCTGGGCGGCGGTACGGTGCGCGACGTGCTGCTCGACCGCACCGTGTTCTGGATCGACAACCCGACCTATCTCTACGTCGCGCTGGCCACCACGCTGGTGGTCTTCTTCGCGGTTCGCGGCCTGCGCCTGCCGCCGCGCCTGTTCCTGATTCCGGATGCGATCGGCCTGGCGCTGTTCACTATCGTCGGCACTCAGATCGCGCTGGAGTGGCAGGCACCCTGGCTGGTGGCGAGCCTGCTCGGCGTGATCACCGGCGTAGTCGGCGGCGTATTGCGGGACGTGCTCTGCAACGAGGTGCCGCTGGTCTTCGTGCGCGGCGAACTCTACGCTTCGGCTGCGTGGCTCGGGGCGCTCGCGCTCATCGCCCTACAGGCGCTGGGCGTGTCCCCGGTGATCGCGGCCTGGTGCGGGATGGCGGCTGTCCTCGCGACGCGGCTGGCTGCCATGGCTTTCCGGATAACCTTGCCGACTTATTTGGAGCGGAAGTGACTGCCGCGGCCGGCGACGGCGGTGCAATCCATGATCGTGGTGCAAGCCCTCGGTTCACCCGTGGCGTACCTGAGGGCCAGCTACATCTTCTCGGCCAACGACGTCGTCGCCAACCTCGGAGTGATCGCCGCCGGCCTGCTCGGCGGCTGGACCGGGAGCCCCTGGCCGGACTGGATCATCGGCACGCTGATCGGCCTGTTCGTGCTCCTCGGCGCCGCGCGCATCCTGCGCTTGCGCTGAGCCTCATTGCCCACTGCGCCGCGCCAGGCATACTGGATGGACGCCTGCAGGCTCGGAACGATGGCGGACACCCGCCCAACCGATCCGGCAGCAAACTTCGCCCGAAGCGGTATTGGCACCGATCTCAGACTTGTATGAGGCTCCCCGCCGCAGACTTGTATCCCGCTTTGCGCGCCGGTAACGGCGCCGGCATGGGCCACGCTGCCTTGACGTATCCCGGGTCAGCCGTTTCAGGATGAGCGACATCTTTCTCAGCTATGCGAGTGCCGACCGTGAGCAGGCGAAGCAATGCGTTTGCCTCCTCGAGCAACACGGTTGGTCGGTATGGTGGGACCGTTCGATCCCGGCGGGCAGGACGTTCGACCGCGTCATCGAAGAGGAACTGGCGCAGGCGCGCTGCGTCATCGTGCTCTGGTCGCACGCCTCCGCCGGATCCGACTGGGTAAGGACCGAGGCGGCGGATGGCTTGCTGCGGAAGATACTCGTCCCGGCGATGATCGGGAAGGTCGAGATTCCAATCGAGTTTCGCCGCGTTCAGGCCGCGGATCTCTCGGATTGGAAAGGAGATCCCAACAGACCGGGCAATGTCGGTGGTGCCCAACAGGGCGGCAGCGGCCGAGGGTTCCATTGGGTGGGACTGCAGCCAATGTCAACCAACCCACGGCGGCGAAGGTCGCGTGTGCGCGGTGCACCGGACGACCGGCGATGCCCTGATCCACGTTCCCGACCGTCGTCTGTTGGCCGGGGACGGCGGTTCGAAATGCTCGCCGAAAGCTGACCGTGGAAATTTTGTGATCGGACATCGTCGGCTTCCCGACGCCTACCCGGAAAGGCAGGCCCCGGACGTAGCTGACAGCGGCGCGGCTGGGCGGCCGGCCACTGTCCGGGCAGAGAAGTACGGGACGCGGTTCAGGCCGCCTTCGCGAGCGGCCGCGTGCGCTGTTCCAGCAGCGCCGCCAGCGGCGTGCGCGGACGCAGCGCGACGCGCTCGCGGACCAGGGCGGTGGTCAGCGCGTCGAATCCGGCGCGGCGGCTCGCTTCGATCAGCGTCTGGTCGAGCAGGTCGCGCTGCGCATGGCTGCCGCCGAAGCGGTGCGCGCTGTGGCGGATCGGCCGCAGCAACTCGACGCACTCGGCGTAGCGGCCCTGGCCGAAGGACTGGATCGCACGCGCGGCCGGGTGCCCGACCTCGCGCGTGAACTCGAGGTTGTCGGCGGCGGCGAGTTCGCCGTCCAGCACCGCGCGCTGGGCCTCGAGCACCGCCTCCTGTTCCTTCGCACGGCCGGCGCCGACGAAGGCGATCATCGCGTGCAGGTCGTTGAACGCGTAGTTGCCGGCGGCGGCGATCGGCGCCCAGTTTGCGGCCACCGCATCGAAGCGGCTGCCGACATCCACGCCGCGCAGCATCAGCCGCCACAGCAGGGCCGAGGCGTCGATCAGCTCGAGGACGACGCTCGACCGCGCGCCGAAGACCGGCCCGTCGAACAGGCGCAAGGCTTCGTCGCTCGCGCCCAGCTCCAGGTGATAAACCGCCTGATGCCACCAGTTGTGAACGGCGAAGAAGCTGTCCTTGGCCCAGGCGTCGATATCGGTGCTCATCCAGGCCAGGCCCTCCTTGGGCCGGTTGCGCATCTCGTAGGCGTGGGCGACGGCATGCCAGGCCCAGGTGTCGCGCCGCTGCAGTTCGACCGCCTTGCGGCCCTGCTTCTCGGCCTGCGCGTAGTCGCCGGTCTCCTCCAGCCCGAACGCATGCATGCCGAGCAGCGCGTGATAGCCGGGGATGGACTTGCTCCAGGCCGGCAGCGCGCGCGCGATGCGATCGCGCAGCATGCGCGAGTCGCCGCGGAAGAAGTCGATCTGGTGCCCGACCTGCAGCGCCAGCGCGTCGCATGGGTAGGCGATGCTGAGGTCCTCGAGCACGCGGCCCGCCGCGCGCCAGCGGCCTTCGGCGAGCAGGCGCACCGCCTCGACGTGGCCGCGTTCGCGCTCGCTGGCGGCGAGCTTTGCCGCCGTCGCGTGGCACTCCAGTGCCACCGGCAGGGCCAGCGGCTCCGTGCCGAGCAGGTGCAGGTAGGCCTTCAACACATGCGCCATCACCATCTGCGGCGCCGCGGCCAGCGCCGCCTCGACGCTGGCGAGCGGGTCGCCGATGTAGCAGCGGAACTGATGCGTGGCAGTCTCGAAGCAGGCCAGGCCCTCGGCCGTGGCGCCGGTCATCTGCTGGCCGGCGGAGTCGCGCTGGTTCATTGCAACCCTCCTCATCAAGGGGTATGGGTCGTCACACAATGGCCGGTGACGAATCGGATGCGGTACCTTAAGCCCTGGAGCGTGCGATGCCCATGGCCGCGCCGCCGCCGCGTTTTGCCGATCCGCCGCCCGGCGGCAACCCGCCCCCAACCGAGGGAGGTGTCGATGGATGCACTGTCCGACGTGCTGAAGGCGCTGCGCATCTGCGGCGGCATCTTTCTCGACGCCGCGTTCACCGCGCCCTGGTGCGTGGCCTCCCGAGTCGGCCCCGAGGACTTCCGCAAACAAGATGAACTGCCGGCGAGCGTGGTCGCGTTCCACTACGTGATCGACGGCCAGTTGGTGGTCGAGGTCGAGGGCGCGCCGCCGGTGGTCGTGCACGCCGGCGAGATCGTATTGCTGCCGCGCAACGACCCGCACCTGCTGGCGAGCCAGACGGGCCTGTCGCCGGCGGACCCGGATCCACCGGTGCAGCGTGTCGAGGGCGGACTGCTGCGCATGGTGTACGGCGGCGGCGGCACGCCCACGCGTCTCGTGTGCGGCTTCGTTGGCAGCCCGGTGCGGCGCCATCCGTTGCTCGAGGCACTGCCGATGACCCTTACGCTCGACATCAAGGACAAGCCCTGCGCCGAGTGGGTCGCGGCCTCGTTCCGCTTCGCGGCGCAGGAGGTCGCTTCCGGCCGCGCGGGCTCGGAGACGGTGCTCGCCAAGCTCTCGGAACTGCTGTTCGTCGAGGCGGTCCGGCACTACGCCGAGACGCTGCCGCCCGATCGCAAGGGCTGGTTCGCCGGCCTGCGCGATCCGGCCGTGGGCCACTCGCTCGCGCTGATGCACGGACATATCGCGCATCCCTGGACGACCGAGGAACTTGCCGCCGAAGTGCACCTGTCGCGCTCGGCCTTCGCCGACCGCTTCTCGCAACTGGTCGGCGTGCCGCCGATCAGCTACCTGACCGATTGGCGGATGCAACTTGCCGCGGCGCGGCTGCGCGACACGCCGCGCTCGATCGGTCAGATAGCCGCCGAACTGGGGTACGAGTCGGAGGCCACCTTCACGCGCGCGTTCAAGCGGGCGATGGGCGTGGCCCCGGGCCGCTATCGCAGCGCGGCATCGTCGTTCAGGGCCCCGGTGCAAGACTGAAGTCGCAGGTCAGCCGCGGCCAGAGCACCTCGACGTGCTGGCCCGTGACCCGCGTCGTGCCCGCCGACGTGCCCTCGCCGGCGTTCCTGTACTGCCTCCACTCGACGAAAAGGCCCAGCCGGATCGCGCCGGTGACGGAGCCGCTGTACAAGATCCCGAGGCCGATCACGGGCGAAGTCGAGCCATGGCGCACGCGCAGTCCCGGCGGAATCTCCGGGCCAGGCTTCGTGTCAAAGCGCTACCGATTCCTTCTGCCAATCCGGACAGCGCACGCTTGCGAAAGGAGACGAGGCAATCGATACGCAGGTCGAACCAGCCGAGCAACCGCCGATACAGGCCGCGCCACAAGAGGAACACCTGTGGCTGCAGCAGCTCGTCGGCGAATGGACGTCAGAGGCCGAGATGACGACGGTACCAGGCG
>DATMWM010000256.1:0-5054 GCA_035562535.1 Rhodocyclaceae bacterium
ACCGGGTCGCCGGCCTCGAAGAAGCGCGCGCGGCCCGGCGCCGAGTTCGGCAGCAGCGCCTCGAAACGCGGGCCGCAGTCCAGGTCGACCACGTAGGTGGTGACGTCGCCGATGTAGAGGAAGTCGCGCACCCGTCCGGCGTGGCGGTTGGCCGCGGCCGGTGCCGGTTCGGCCGGGCCGATGCGCACCTGCTCCGGCCTGATGGCAAACCAGCCGGCCTGACCGGCGGCCACGCCCTCGGCTGCGGGCACGACGACCTGGCCCAGCCTCTCGACGCCCAGACACAGATGCCCCGCCTCGGCTGCGACGGCCTGCGCGGCGAGCATGTTGATGCTGCCGATGAAGTTCGCCACGAAGCGGCTGCGCGGAAAGCCGTAGATCCGCGAGGGCTCGTCGAGCTGTTCGACCCGCCCCTCGTTCATCACGGCGATCCGGTGCGACAGCGCCAGCGCCTCGTACTGGGCGTGGGTGACGAAGACGAAGGTGATGCCGACCTCGCGCTGCAGGGTGATCAGCTCGAGCTGCATCTCCTCGCGCAGCTTGGCGTCGAGCGCGCCCAGCGGCTCGTCCAGCAGCAGCACCCGGGGACGGTTGACGATGCCCCGGGCGAGCGCCACCCGCTGCTTCTGGCCGCCCGACAGCTCGGCAGGGTAGTGCCGCGCCTTGTCCGAGAGATGCACCACCTCCAGGGTCTCGCCGACCCGCCGCCGGATCTCGTCGCGGCCGCATCCGGCCATGCGCAGCGGGAAGCCGACGTTGTCCTGCACGCTCATGTGCGGGAACAGCGCGTAGCTCTGGAACACGGTGTGAATCGGACGCTTCTCGGCCGGCGTGCGCGCCAGGTCGCGGCCGTCCAGCAGGATGCTGCCGGCATCGGGCAGGTCGAAGCCGGCGATCATGCGCAGCAGGGTGGTCTTGCCGCAGCCGCTCGGCCCGAGCAGCGTGAAGAACTCGCCGGCCTCGATCGCCAGCGAGACGTCGTCGACCGCGACCAGTTCGCCGAAGCGGCGGGTGACGTTGCGGATTTCGAGCAGCGGCATCGCGGGGCCGGGAGCTGCGCGCGGCTGCCCGGGGCCGACTACCCTTCCCGGGGCGCCGACGCGTGATGGTGCGTCGGCTCGGCGACGTGGTGGGTCTGGGCGGCCGCGTGGTGGTGGAGCGCCGCATGCGCCGGCTCTTCGGGCAACCGGTGGCCCACCCACTGCGGCAGCAGCGAGCCGGCGACCATGCCGACGGCACTGACCGCCAGCCCGATCAACTGTGGCGGCACCAGGCTTTCCTCGCCGACTAGGATCTCGATCAGGATCCAGGTGACCAGGCCGCCGAAGGTGGCGAACAGCGCGCCCTGGGTGCTGGCGCGCTTCCAGAAGGCACCGAAGAACAGCGGCACGAAGGCGCCGGCCAGGGTGATCTTGTAGGCGCTCTCCACCATGTGGAAGATCGACAGCTCCGAATTGAGCGCGTAGCCGAGCACGATGGCGGTGAAGCCGACCAGGGTTCCGCGCATCACCCACAGGAAGCGGTGGTCGCCGATGGTCGGGAAGAAGCCGCGCACGATGTTCTCGGCGAAGGTCACCGACGGTGCGAGCAGCGTGGCCGATGAACAACTCATGATCGCCGAGAGCACCGCGCCGAAGAACAGCCCCTGGGCGAACAGCGGCATGTGCTGGATCACCAGGGTCGGCAGGATGAGCTGCGAGTCCTTCTCGAGCAGGTCGCCGAAGAGCTGCGGATCGACCAGCGTGGCCGAATAGGCGATGAACATCGGCACGAAGGTGAAGCAGAAGTAGATCGAGGCGCCGAGCACCGAGCCGCCGATCGCGATCTTCGCGCTCTTCGCCGAGGTGATGCGCTGGAACACGTCCTGCTGCGGGATCGAGCCGAGCATCATGGTGATCCAGGCGCCGAGGAAGCTCACCCACAGCCAGGGGTCCGGCGGCGGGAAGAATTCGAACTTGCCGGCGGCGGCCGCATGGTCGATGACCGTCATGGCGCCGCCGGTCAGTCCGCTCACGACATAGGCGATGTAGAGCAGTCCGCCCATGCTCACCAGCATCTGCACGAAGTCGAGGATGGCCACCGAGAACATGCCGCCGAAGGTGGTGTAGGTGAGCACGATGGCCGCGCCGAGCACCATGCCCATCTCGGCGCTGATCGCGCCGTCGGTGACCACGTTGAAGACCAGCCCGAGCGCCTTGATCTGGGCCGAGACCCAGCCCAGGTAGGAGATGACGATGGCGAGCGAGGTGATCACCTCCACCGTGCGGTTGTAACGCATGCGGTAGAAGTCGCCGATGGTCAGGATGTTCAGCTTGTAGAGCTGGGTGGCGAAGAAGAAGCCGGCGATGATCAGGCACATCGAGGAACCGAAGGGATCGGCGACCACGCCGTGCAGGCCCTCCTTGACGAACTGGGCGGAGACCCCGAACACCGCCTCGGCGCCGAACCAGGTGGCGAACACCGTGGCGGTGACCACCGGCAGCGGAAGGCTGCGGCCGGCGACCGCGAAGTCCTTCGTGTTATGCACGCGGGTCGCCGCGTACAGGCCGATGGCAACCGAGATCAGGAGGTAGAGGACTACGAACCAGACCAGCATGAACGTCGTCGGTATCGTCGGAATCGGGCACCTCGCCGCGGAGGTTGCGCCGGCAGTGTACCAAAAGCGAGGGGCGCGGGACCGCTCGCTGCGGTACCGCGCCCCTCGGGGTGAGGCGGAATGCTTCGGCTTACTGGAACGTGTAGCCGACGGTGGCGCCCAGGCCCCAGTCCGGGCTGGAGTCCGAGAATCCGATCACGCCGTAGCCCTGCAGTTTCCACTCCTTGGTCAGCTTGTGCGTGGCGAACAGCGTCATCTCGCTGATCGGATCCAGCCCGTCGAGCAGCTTCGAGCGGTAATCGTAGGCCGCGCCCATCGAGGTCACGTCGGTCACCTTGTACGACGCACCCAGGCTGAAGTACCAGGGGTTCTTGAAGTCGATCCCGTCAGGGTCGCCCTTGCTGGTCCAGCCGAGGGTGAAGAAAGGCGTGAGCTTGTCGATCGCCTTGTAGAAATCGGCCTGGATCGAGTAGTCGTTCTCGCCGGTGGTGATCAGGAACTTGTCGCTGTCGGCGGTGGCGAACTTGATCCTCGCGCCCAGGTCCATGCCGACCGGCGCGGTGCGGCTGTCCAGGAGCGTGTAGCCGCCGTAGGCCACGATGTCGCCCAGGCCGTCCTGAGTCTCCGGCTCGATCAGCGGCAGCGCGGCGCCGACGTCGCGGTTGGCCGTGCCCTCGACGCGCACCCAGGGCACCGTCACACGGAAGGTCCAGAGTCCGGTCTCGTACTTGGCGATCAGCGGAATCGTCCACTGCTTGGTCGTGTCCGAGCTGCCGTAGTCGCCTTCGCTGTAATCCACGCCCATCGTCATGGTCAGCTGCGCCAGGGCTCCCTGGCTGGCCAGGGCGAGCAGCGAAGCGGCGGCGGTCGATGCAACGAGCTTCTTCATTTCTTCAATCCTCGCAAGGCAATGATTCAGGGGGCGAATCCTAACGGTGTCTATTACAACTGACCAGTTGGGCTGTTGTTCGGAAACAACACCCGGTGCGGACGTTGTCACTTCCTGTTCTTGCCGCTGTTCGTCTCCGGGCGCTCCACCCGTTCCACCGACGGCACCTCGATGCGCTCGACCTTTTCAGGCCTCTCGACGCGCTCGACCTTTTCCACGCGTTCGACCTTTTCGGCCCTCTCTGCCTTCTCGACGCGCTCGACTCTTTCGGCCTTCTCGGCGCGCTCCACCCTGTCCGGACCGCTGCGGTCGATCCGGGCCCTATCGACGTCGCGCGTGTCGCCGTTGTCGCTTCCGCCGCGCCGGTTGGATCCGGAGTCCACTTCGCGTTCGCTGCCCGATCCCTCGGAAGACGAACGATCGGCGCGCTGGTCGTCGTCGCTGCGCTCGCGGCCCGAGGACGCGTCGCGGTCTTCGCGCGACGCGTCCTCGCTCTTGCGCTCAGCGGACCTGTCTCTTGCATCGTTCGAACTGCGGCGCGCATCGCCATCGCGCCCGATCTCGATGCGCTCGGCGCTGATCCGGCCGCTGCGGTCCACCCGGCCGCTCACCACGATCCGCCTGTCGATCGCGAGACCGCCGTCGTCGCCGTTGATCCGTGTCCCGGCCGACAGCGCGACGGTCTGGCCGGCGACCTCGATCGCATCCCGGTCACGGCGATGGACATAGCCTTCGAGCACCACCTGCTCGGTCCGGCCGACCGTGCGCGACACCGGATCCGCATCGACTTCCGAGGCGCGCAGTCTGTCGCCCGTCCAGCGGCCCCGGATCATCACGGAATCGCCGTTCCGTCGGTCGCTGCCGAGCCCTAGGACCGGCGTGCCGCTGACCTCGCCCGCGTCGTCCCGGCCGGCGCCGCCGATGCGGCCGATCAGGACGTGCTCGGGCAGGTTGTCCTCCCGTTGGATCCGGGTGGCGACGATCTCGCCGCGGGAATCGCGCTGGCCGCTCACGGCGACCAGCGTTCCGGGCTGCAGCGCCTCGGCGCGCAGCGTCCCGTCCGGTCCGGCGATGCGCGTGATCGCATCGAGGCGCACCGTCTGGTTCATGACCTGCACGCGGCCCCGGGCCTGATCGATCGCCGTGATCGGGCCGGCCACGGCGTGCATCACCGATATCCTGCGCGCCTGCAATCCGCGGGACGAGGGCTCCGCCTCGATCGCGACGACCTGGCCGACTGCCAGGCGGCTGGCTACGGTTGCCCGGCCGTCCTGGTCTACCGGCGTGCTGTCGTCGAAATGCACCTCGAGCCCATTGACGCACACGCTGGCGAATCCGGTGATCGTGCCGACGATGCCGGTGCCGCCGATGCCTTTGGCCACCGGGGCGCCGGTGCCGCCGATTCCGCCGTTCAGCCTGGAGCCGGTGCCGCCGACCGCTCCCTCGGGTGCGCCGGTGCCGCCCACCGAGCCGGCGACCTGGCCCGTGCCGCCGATGCTGCCGGCCGGCGCTCCCGTTCCGCCGATCGATCCGGAGGCCACCTGCCCGGTTCCGCCGATCGCTCCCTGG
>DATMWM010000257.1:0-5403 GCA_035562535.1 Rhodocyclaceae bacterium
GGCCGGCGCGCCAACCCGCATTCGGACTACCTGCTCGAAGCCGCGTTCGTCGCCAAGGCAATCCGCGGCAAGGACTACGCCGGGCCGGTGAAGCTGATGTGGACCCGCGAGGACGACATGCGCGCCGGCTACTACCGGCCGCTGTTCTACCACGCCCTGAAGGCCGGCCTGGACGCCAAAGGGAACATCGTCGCCTGGCAGCACCGCCTGGTCGGCCAGTCGATCATCACCGGCACCGCCTTCGAGGGCGGGCTGGTCAAGGACGGCATCGACATGACCTCGGTCGAGGGCGCCTCGACGCTGCCCTACGCGATCCCGAACCTCGCCGTGGAACTGCACACCACGAAGCTGCCGGTGCCGGTGCAGTGGTGGCGCTCGGTCGGCTCGACCCATACCGCCTATTCCACCGAGACCTTCATCGACGAGCTTGCCGCCGCCGCCGGCAAGGATCCGGTCGCCTTCCGTATGGCGATGCTCGGCGCCCATCCGCGCCATGCCGGCGTGCTCAGGCTGGCCGCCGAGAAGGCCGGCTGGAGCAAGCCGCTGGCGCGCGGCAAGCCGGGCGAGAAACGCGGCCGCGGGGTGGCGGTGCACGAGTCCTTCCAGTCCTACGTGGCCCAGGTGGCGGAGGTGACCGTGAAGGCCGACGGCACCTTCCGGGTGGACCGGGTGGTCTGCGCGGTGGACTGCGGCATCGCGGTCAATCCGGACGTCATCCGCGCGCAGATGGAGGGCGGCATCGGCTTCGGCCTGGGCGCGGCCCTGTACGGTGCGATCACGCTCAAGGACGGGCAGGTGGAGCAGTCGAACTTCAACGACCATCCGCTGCTGCGCATCGGCGAGATGCCGCGCATCGAGACGCACATCGTGGCTTCCGAGGCCAAGCCCACCGGCGTGGGCGAGCCGGCGGTGCCGGTGATCGCGCCGGCGGTGGCCAACGCCTTGTACGCGGCCACCGGCAAGCGGCTGCGCAAGCTGCCGCTGAGGCTCGCCTGATGGACAGCGTCGACCTGGACGTCCTGCGTTCGACGGTAAGCTGGCTCGCCGAAGGCAGGCGGGTGCTCGTGGCCACGGTGGCGGCGACCTGGGGCTCGGCGCCGCGCCCGCCTGGAGCGTGGCTGGCGATCCGCGACGACGGCGTGCCGGTCGGCTCGGTATCTGGCGGCTGCATCGAGGAGGACCTGATCGCGCGCGTGCGCCGCGTCGAATTCGCCGGGCGCAGGCCGCTGCCGCTCACCTACGGGGTCACCCGCGAGGAGGCGCTGCGCTTCGGCCTGCCCTGCGGCGGCACGCTGCGCCTGGTGCTCGAGCCCGAGCCCGACCGCGCGGTGCTCGCCGACCTGCTGGCGCGCGTGGAGCGCGGCGAGACCGTGGCGCGGCGGGTCGATCTAGAAAGCGGCCGGGTGATCCTGCGCGCCGCCGAACCCGGCGAGACCTTCAGGCTGGGCGACGATGCGCTGGTGGCGATCCATGGTCCGGTGCGCCGCCTGCTGATCGTCGGCGCCGGGCAGATCTCCGCCCATCTGGCGCGCATGGCCCAGGCGCTCGACTATCGCGTCACGGTCTGCGATCCGCGCGAGGAATACGCGGCGGCCTGGCAGGTGCCCGGGGCGGAGCTGGTTTCGACCATGCCGGACGACACGGTGCTGGCGATGAACCTGGACGGCCGCAGCGCGGTGGTGGCGCTCACCCACGATCCCAAGCTGGACGACATGGCGCTGCTCGAGGCGCTCAAGTCGCCGGCCTTCTACGTTGGCGCGTTGGGCTCCGCGAAAAGCAACGCGAAGCGGCGCGAACGCCTGGCCCAGTTCGACCTTACGGATGAGGAGATCGCCAGGCTGCGCGGGCCGGTGGGGCTCGCCATCGGCAGCCGTACGCCGCCGGAGATCGCCGTGGCCATCCTGGCCGAGATGACCGCGGTGAAGAACGGCGTGGCGGTGCCGCGGCGGCAGGCCGAGCCGGCTGCGGCCAGCGCCGCGCAGTGATCCGGGCCGGGGCCGACCGGTCTCCGGCCGGCGTCCTGCTCGCGGCCGGAACCTCCTCGCGCTTCGGTTCGGACAAGCTGCTGCACCCTCTGGCCGACGGCACGCCGATCGTCCTGCGCAGCGCCCGCACGCTGCTGGCGGCGCTGCCGCGTTCGGTCGCCGTGGTGCGGGATGGCGACGGCGCCGTGGCGCAGATGCTGGAGCGGGCCGGGCTGGAGATCGTCGAGTGCCGCGCGCAGCCTCCGGGCATGGGCGCGAGCATCGCCTGCGGCGTGTCCGCGAGCCGGGACGCGGATGGCTGGGTGATCGCGCTGGCCGACATGCCATTCGTGAAGCCGCCGGCCGTCGAGGCGGTCGCCTCGGCGCTGCGTTCGGGCGCGGCCCTGGCCGCGCCCTGGTGCCGCGGCCGGCGCGGCCACCCGGTCGGCTTCGCCGCGGGTTTCGGTTCGGCGCTGGCCGGCCTGGCGGGGGATTCCGGCGCCCGGAGCATCCTTGAGCAGCATGCGACCGAGATCGTCAGGCTGCCCTGGGACGACGACGGGGTGCTGAGGGACATCGACGTCCCCTCGGACCTCTGACCGGGGTACGCGCGGCCCGGCGACGTTTACCGTTTCTTTACCGTAGGTTACTCCGACGGCCGGCTCGCTTTCTCTAGATTGGGGTCCATTCCAACCCAATCGGAAGCGAGCCCAGAATGAAAGCCGTCGGCTACATGAAGCCTCTGCCCATCGACCACCCCGAGGCCCTGCTCGACATCGAGGTCGATACGCCGATTCCGACCGGCAGGGATCTGCTGGTCCGCATCAAGGCCGTGGCGGTGAATCCGATCGACTGCCGGCGGCGCGCTACCGAGCGGTCCCGGGCCGGCCAGGCCAACATCCTCGGCTGGGATGCCGCGGGCACTGTCGAGGCGGTCGGGCCGCGCTGCACCTTCTTCGCGCCCGGCGACGCCGTGTTCTACGCCGGCGACCTGTTCCGCCCGGGATGCAACGCCGAGTTCCAGCTGGTCGACGAGCGCATCGTCGGCCGCAAGCCCAGGCACCTCGGCTATACCGCCGCGGCGACCCTGCCGCTGGCCTCGATGACCGCCTGGGAGGCGCTGTTCGACCGCCTCGAGGTTGCGCCGAACGGGGCGAGCAGCGGCAAGACGCTGCTGGTGATCGGCGCCGCCGGCGGCGTCGGGTCCGTGGCCATCCAGCTCGCGCGCAAGGTCGCCCAGTTGCGCGTCATCGCCACGGCATCCCGGCCGCTCTCGCGCGACTGGTGCCTGAGGCTGGGCGCCCATGCGGTGATCGACCATTTCGGCGACATGCCGCGGCAGTTGCGCGAACTGGACCTGGACGGGGTGGACTACATCCTCTGCCTGAAGGATACCGACCGGCACTTCGATGCCATGGCCGCCATGATCCGGCCCTACGGCTGCATCTGCGCCACCGAGGAGACGCGTCGGGACCACGACCTGAGCCTGCTGCTTGGCAAGAGCGCGAGCTTCGTCTGGGAATCCACCTTCACCCGCTCGCTGTATCGCGGCCCGAACATGGTGGAACAGCACCACATCCTGAACGCGGTGGCGGCCCTGGCCGACAGCGGCACCCTGCACACCACGGTCACCGAAGTGGTCGGCCCGCTGAACGCGGCCAACCTGCGCAAGGCGCATGAGGAGCTGGAGAGCGGTCGCGCGGTGGGCAAGCTGGTGCTGGAGGGCTACGAGCGCGCGGAGGCCCAGACCCATGAGATCGCCCCGGCGCAGCTGCTGCGCAGCCGCGGCAATCCCTGGCACGACCCGTACCGGGTGCGGCTGGCCTGAACGACCCTGCGGCGCCGCGCCCGCGACGCTCACGTCGGGTGGAATTGCTCACGTAGGGTGGAATAGCCCCGCAGGGGCGTATTCCACCGATCTGGCGATTACGCGTCCTCCGACGGTGGGATACGGGCTTCGCCCTATCCCACCCTACGCCGCGGCGCCGCTCTGTCGCGGCGCCGCCCTTGCGCCGGGCGGCGGCTCGTGTTGAGATCGCACCCGGCCGGCGACCCGCCGGCATGGGTCGGCGGCAGGGGATGGCGAGCGGGGAGGCGAAGGAGGAGAGGAAGGAAGGCGGCGAACCGGGCGAGGCCGCCGTTCGGGCGCAGCTCGGGCGGATCGTGTCCAGCCCGGACTTCGAAGGCTCGGAGCGTCTGCGCGGGCTGCTGCGCTACCTGGTCGAAGAGACGCTGGCCGGCCGCGGCGAACGGCTCAAGGGCTACACGATCGCGGTGGAGCAACTGGGCCGGGACGCGGATTTCGACCCGCTCACCGACCCGATCGTGCGGGTCGAGGCGGGCAAGGTCAGACGCGGGCTGGAACGCTACTACCTCAAGGCCGGCGCGCAGGACCCGGTGGTGATCGAACTGCCCAGGGGCGGCTACGTCCCGGCCTTCTCCTTCGGCAGCGCCGCCGCCGATTCTGCGGCGACGCCGGCGGGGGAAGAGGGATCGCGGGCGTTCGACGTCGCGGGCATCGCGGTGCTGCCGTTCACCGATCTCACCGGGGACCCGGGCGCCGCCTGTTTCGCCCAGGGGCTGAGCGAGGAACTGGTGGTGGGGCTGAGCCGCTTCCACGCCTTCAAGATCGTCTCCCGCACCGCCGCGGCGCGCTTCCGGGGCCAGGCCGTCGATCCCCAGGTGGCGGCCCGCAACCTGGGCGTGCGCTTCATCCTGGACGGAACCATACGCAGCGAGGGCGAGCAGGTGCGCGCGGCCGTGACGCTCACCGATGCCGCGGACGGCCACCAGGTGTGGGCCGAGCGTTATGCCCTGCGGGTCACCGAGTCGGACATGTTCGCCGGCCAGGACGAGATCAGCCGCAGGGTGATGGCGGCGGTGGCCGGGGCCTACGGCATGATCGCCCGCAGGATCGGCCAGGAGGTGCGCCGCAAGGATCCCGACGCGTTCGCCCCCTACGAGGCGGTGCTCTGGTATTACCAGGACTATCTGCAGCGCATGAATCCGGCCCACTATCCCCGGGCGCTGCAGGCGTTTCGCAAGCTGGCCGCGGAGAATCCCGACTTTCCGCTCGGCCTGGCGATGCTCGCCGAGATCCTGGTGGACGGCTACCTGCTGGGCATCGAGCAGGCGCAGGTGCTGGACGAGGCGCAGGCCTTGTGCCGCGAGGCGGTGCTGCTCGATCCGCTGTGCTATCCCGCCCAGCTCGGCATGGCCTATGCCTCGGCGATCCGCGGCGACGTGAGCGCGGCGCGCGACGGGGCGGAACGGGCGCTGGCCGCCAACCCGAACGCGCCCTTCCTGGTCGGCATGGCCGGCTGGGTCCTGTTCCTGGCCGGCGAGCCGGAGCGCGGCCTGCACCTTATCCGCAGCGCCTTCGACCTGGTGGCCCACCTCCCGCCGTTCTTGTGGGGAGCGGTCTGCCTGGACCACATCC
>DATMWM010000258.1:0-7461 GCA_035562535.1 Rhodocyclaceae bacterium
ATGTGGGTGCGTGCCTGCGTGTAGTCCGGGACCGCGGTGGGCCGGACCGCGTCCAGCCTGATGACGTACCAGGTACCCTCGTGCGCGACCGGTTCGGCGGCCACCATGCCCGGACGCAACCGCAAGAGCGCTTCGGCCACGGGCGGCGGCAGGCCGCCGCTCCGGCCGGCGGCGGGCGGCAGCGGAAAGCCGAACCAGCCGGAGGCGCGGCCGCCAGAGCCCGCCGGTGCGCTGAAGCCGCCACCAGACTTGAGCCGGTCGAGAAACTGCTCGGCCCGCGCCGGGTCGGCGAACCCGATCAGGCTCGCCCGGTATTCGTTCGGGCCCAGCGTCGTCACGGTTGCGTCATACAGCGCCCGAACGGCCGACTCGGGCACGGGTGCGGGGCGCACCGCGTCCAGCAGCAGTCTGCGCACCGCGAGGGCGTCGCGCTGCGCAGGCGGGGCCGCGGCCACTTCGGCCTCCGCGTACAAACCGCGCCGCGCCGCCTCCAGCCGGAACATCTCGAACGCCGCGAGCTGATCGGTGAGTGCGGCCTTCTGTGCTTGCCCGCCGCTCTCGGCGGCGAGGCAACACCCTGGGGCGGAAGCGAGCAGGAGCCCGAGAATGGCGGCACTAAGCCTGGACATGGAGACCTCCGGAACCGGAAGCGGAATGGCGGCTGCAGTTGCCTGCGTTGCCGCGCGGCGCGGCAGACGCCAACCCGGGGTATCGGTCTGCGCGATGTTCGACTTGAGCAGCCGAACCGACCGCATGCGGGCTGCTGCGTATAATTTCGCAGTTCGCCAGATCGCCATGCACACACCTTCCGATTCCCGCACGGCCGCGCTAACGCGTCCCTACCTGCTCGCGAGCGCCTGAACCTATGGCCACCTATGCCATCGGCGACGTGCAGGGATGCTTCGGAGCGCTGCAGGCCCTGCTCGCGAAAATCGGCTTCAGTGCCGCCCGCGATCGCCTGGTTTTCGTCGGCGACCTGGTCAATCGCGGGCCGGCCTCGCTGGAGGTGCTGCGCTTCGTCCGTTCGCTAGGCGAGCGAGCGCTTACCGTCCTGGGCAATCACGACCTTCACCTGGCGATGGTGGCCGAGGGTTACGGCAAGAATCACAAGGAGGACACGCTGGACGCGATCCTCGCCGCGCCCGACCGGGACGAACTGCTGGCCTGGCTGCGCGCCCAGCCGCTGGTGGACGTTGAGGGCGAGTACGTGTTCGTG
The DNA here is from genome assembly GCA_035562535.1 of Rhodocyclaceae bacterium. Classification (GTDB taxonomy): domain Bacteria; phylum Pseudomonadota; class Gammaproteobacteria; order Burkholderiales; family Rhodocyclaceae; genus DATMWM01. The sequence goes on from DATMWM010000258.1 coordinate 1,217, forward strand.
CACGCCGGCCTGCTGCCGCAATGGTCGGTGGCGAAGGCGCGGGCGCTCTCGGACGAGGTCTCGCGCGCGTTAAGCGCGCCTGGCTACCGCGACTTCCTGGCGCACATGTACGGCAGCGAACCTGCCTGCTGGTCGGACGATCTGGCCGGCTGGGACCGGCTCCGGGTGATCGTGAATGCGATGACCCGCATGCGCTTCTGCACCCCGGAGGGGCGCATCGAGTTCAAGCACAAGGGCCCGCCGGAACGCGCGCCGGCCGGCTTCCTCCCCTGGTTCGAGGTGCCCGGGCGGGCCAGCGCGACCCACACCGTCGTCTTCGGCCACTGGTCGGCGCTGGGCTTCCGCATGACGCGGAACCTGCTCGCACTGGATTCTGGCTGCCTGTGGGGCGGCGCGATGACCGCGGTTCGGCTTGAGGACCGGAAGGTGTTTCAGGTGTCCTGCGCGGCGCAGCGGCAAACCGTTGTCGGGGGATGAGCGCCGCTATTCAGCGGGACGCGCGCGATCCTGCCACTGCACGTCCTCGTAGACTGCAGCGATCGGTATGCGCAGATCGATGCTGGCGAACTCCACCGTCTCGCCGGGACCGAAGGGGTAGAGGACCCAGTGGCCGGTCGCGTCGCGGCGGAACACCTCGACGCCCGGCCGGTCCGGATCGACCAGGACGTACTCGGCAAGCGCTTCCAGTTCGCGGTAGAACGCGAATTTCCTGCCGCGGTCGAACGCTGCCGTCGAATCCGAGAGCACCTCGACCACTAGGGTCGCATGCCGCTTGTAGAGGTCGGCCTCGGGGCCACGATCGCGCTCGTCGCATGTGACGAACACGTCCGGATAGAAGAAGGCGTTCGCAGTCTCGACCTGCAGCTTCATTTCAGCGGCGAACACCCGGCATCGGCCGCCGCGCAGGTGATTGCGGAAGGAGATGTAGAGATTGCCGGCGATCGTGTTGTGGGCGTCCCGCGCCCCGACCATGGCGAAGACTTCGCCGGCGACGTATTCGTTGCGGGTTTCTTGGCTCTTCTCCCATTCCAGGTAGTCAGCCGGGCTGAACGCCGGCTTCGGCTGGGGCAGGTTCATGGCTTCGCTCCTCTGCGGCGCCGCCGCCGCTGCCAGCATAGCTTGCGCACACCTGCGCCGCAATCCGGCGGTGCGCCGCATCCGCCAGTTCGCGCCTGGTCCCTATTCCAGCAGGGAGCGGCGGCATCGCATGCAGCACCGCGGTGATCTCCCGCTGCGCCACGATGGCCCGCAGGCTCTCGCCGAAACTGGTGTCGCCCGCGTACGCCGGTGCCCCGCAATAGGTGCCGTCGGGCAGGCAGTAGCACAGCGCCATGGGCTGGATCGGCTGCCCCGCGTCGATCGCGGGCTGCAGCAGGGCGGCATGGAAGTGGCGCACGCCGTGGCCCTCGGTGGTGGTGCCCTCGGGGAAGACCGCCACCGTCTGGCCGCTCGCCAGTGCCTCGCCTACCGCCTCGCTGACCCGGTGCGCCTCGCGCCGGTGTCCGCGGCGCAGGAAGATGGTGTCATTGCGCTCGGCGAGCCAGCCGATCAGCGGCCAGGCGCGCACATCGTCCTTGGACACGAAGGCGGACGGCGCGACCGCGTTGATGACGAAGATGTCCACCCAGGAGATGTGGTTCGCGACCAGCAGGCAGCCCGGTGCGATCTGCACGCCCCGGGCCTGCAGCCGGATGTTCAGCGCCCGCAGCAGGCCGGCCGCCCAGCGTTGCTTCAGCCTGCGCCGGCGCGCCGGCGCGATCAGCGGAAACACGAGCGCCACGGTCGCCGCGCCCTGCAGCAGGTGCATGCCGACCCGCGCCAGGCGCCAGATCCGGAGCGGACGGGACGTCGCGGTCGCCGAGGCTGATGCGCGGGGCATCACCAGGGCGCGCGGCCGAAGGCTTCGCGGAACCGCGCGGCGATCTCGTCGCGGGCGACGCTGTGGTTCTGTCCGCCGCGATGGGCGATCTTGATCGAGCCCATGAGCGAGGCGAGCCGGCCGGTGGTCTCCCAGTCCAGTCCCTTGCCGATGCCGTAGAGCAGGCCGGCGCGGTAGGCATCGCCGCAGCCGGTGGGGTCGACCACCTCGGCCGGATCGACGATCGGGATCTCGTGGCGGCGCCCGTCCGCGTAAATCTCCGAGCCGGCCGCGCCGCGCGTCACCACCAGGGCGCGCACCAAGCGCGCCAGTTCCTCCAGCGGCCTGCCGGTGCGCTCGGCCAGCAGCTTGCCCTCGTAGTCGTTGACCGCGCAGTAGTCGGCCAGGCGCAGCAGTTCGAGCAGGGTGTCGCCGTCGAACATCGGCAGGCCCTGGCCGGGATCGAAGACGAACGGAATGCCGGCCTCGTGGAACTCGCGCGCGTGCTGCAGCATGCCGTCGCGGCCGTCCGGCGCGACGATGCCCAGACCGATGCCCTCGGCATCGCCGATGCGGTTCAGGTGCGAGAAGTTCATCGCGCCGGGATGGAAGGCGGTGAGCTGGTTGTCGTCCAGGTCGGTGGTGATGAAGGCCTGCGCCGTGTAGGTGTTCGGCACCTCGCGCACGTGCCGCTGCGACAGCCCGATCCGTTCCAGCCGTTCCCGGTAGGGCCCGCAGTCGCTGCCCACCGTGGCCATGATCTCCGGCTCGCCGCCGAGCAGCGCCAGGTTGTAGGCGATGTTGCCGGCGCAGCCGCCGAACTCGCGCCGCATGTCTGGCACCAGGAAGGCGACGTTCAGGATGTGGATCTGGTCGGGCAGGATGTGGTTCTTGAAGTGGTCGTGGAACACCATGATGGTGTCGTAGGCGAGCGAACCGCAGATCAGCGTCTTCATCGGGAAAGCCGGCACAAGGGAAGGCCGCGATTATAGCAGCGCCCTCAGGGCCGGCCCGCCGCGGTGCGCCTCAGAGCGCCAGGACCAGCGCGGCGAGCGCGCCGCCCAGCGCCGCCCCGGCAAGCACGTCGCTCGGGTAGTGCAGCCCGAGCACCGGCCGCGAGGCCGCCACCAGCATGGCGAAGGGCACCAGGGCCGGCGCCAGTTCGGGATGGTGGGCGCAGCACACGGTGGTGAAGGATACGGCGTGGAGCGTGTGGCCGGACGGGAAGCTGAAGCGGTCCAGCGGCGCCGCCGCGGCCACGACGTCCGGGCTGACCTGGTAGGGACGCGGCCGCAGGGTGCGCGCCTTGAGCCACTTGTAGACTGCGAGGCCGAGCACGCCGACCAGCGCCATGCGCACCGCCGCCGGCCACGCCTGCGGGCCGTAGACCAGCGGCAGGGCCGCGATCAGCGCATACCAGAAGGCGCCGTCGCCGAGCCGGCTGGCGGCGCGGAACAGCGCCCGCGCGCCGGTGTTGCGGCTGGCGCGGTTGCAGCGCACGCACAGCGCCAGGTCCAGCGCGCTAATCCGGTGTAAATGCCAGCGCGATGTCGCCATGGCTGCCTTGCCGGATACGCACCGTATGCTCCAGGACCGCGGCCAGGCCGGCGGCGATGTGGTCCCAGTCGAACCGCTCGACGCTTTGCCGCGCCGCCCGCCCGAGCGACTGGCGCAGGCTCAGGTCTGCCGCGGCCCTGCGGCAGGCCGCCAGGAAGGCGGCCTCGTCGTCGAACCGGGCGGACAGTCCGTTCTCGCCGTCGCGGATGACTTCGGAGGCGGCCGCATAGTCGTAGGCCACCACCGGAAGGCCGCTCGCCATGGCCTCCAGGGTCACGTTGCCGAAGGTCTCGGTGAGGCTGGGAAAGAGGAACAGGTCGCCCGAGGCGTAATGGGCCGCCAGGTCCTCGCCGGTGCGCATGCCCGCGTACACGTGCTGCGGATGCGTGCGCCTGAGCTGGGCGAGCGCAGGGCCGTCGCCTACGACCACCAGGCGAGCGCCGGGAACGGCGTCGGCGACGGCCGCGAAGCCCCGCAGCAACAGCGCAAGGTTCTTCTCCGGCGCTAGGCGTCCGACGTGCACGACCACCAGATCCTCCTCGCCGGCGCCCCAGCCGCGCCGCAGCGCCTGCGAGCGGCGCCCGGGGTTGAACAGGCGGGTGTCTACGCCCCGGGCGACCACCGCGAGGTTGCGGTAGCCCTCCGCGGCCAGATCCTGGCGCATCCGCGCGGTGGGCACGAAGGTGGCGTCGGTGCGGTTGTGGAAGCGCCGCAGGTAGGCCGAGATTGGCCGCTTCAGCCAGCCCACGCCGTAGTGCGAGGAGTAGGAATGGAAGTTGGTGTGAAAGTCGCTGACCACCGGCAGGCCGAGCTTGCGTGCCGCGCCGAGCGCGGACCAGCCCAGCGGACCCTCGGTGACGATCTGCACGACGTCGGGACGCTGCCGCGACCAGCGCCGCACCAGGGCGGCCTTGGCCGGCAGCCCCATGCGCAGGCCGTCGTAACGCGGGATGGCCACGCCGTGGCGGAGGATCTCCTCGTAGCCGTCGGCCGCGCCAGGCCGGTCCGCGTCGTGCTGGCGCGGCCGCACCAGCTGGATCGTGTGGCCCTGGCGCAGCAGCCCCTCGACCAGGCGGCCAACGGTCATGGCCACGCCGTTGACCTCCGGCGGGTAGGTCTCGGTCACGACCGCGATGCGCAGCGAACGGCGCGCGCCGCGCAGGTCCTCGACGACGAATGCGCCAGCGTCCATGGCCGGCAGTTTCGCCGGCCCCGGCTAAGCTACGATGACGCTCGCGTGATGCTTGCGTTACGCCAGGAGCACCAGCGCCCAGACGACCGCCAGGTTGAGCAGCGAGAGCATGACCGCGGCGCTGCCGATGTCCTTCGCGCGCTTGGCTAGGCGGTGGTTCTCCAGCGAGATGCGGTCCACCGCCGCCTCGATGGCCGAGTTGATCAGCTCCACGATCAGCACCAGGAACATGCTGCCTATCATGAGCGCCTTGCCGAGCAGGCCTACCGGCGCGAGCGCGGCCAGCGGCAGGAGCACGGCGCCGAGCAGGACCTCCTGGCGGAAGGCATCCTCGTTGCGGTAGGCGGCGGCGAAGCCCTCCAGGGAATAGTGGAAGGCGTTCCAGATGCGCCGCAAGCCGGTCTTTCCCTTGAACGGACTTTCCATCGGGCTCCTGCGGGACAAAAAAATGCCCTCCGCTGGGAGGGCAGTCCGCAAACTCTGCCGCGGGCAGGTTACAGCGTCGTGACGCGCCGGCTGCCTACTTGGCCGCGGCCAGGGCGGCGGCGTAGTTCGGCTCCTGCTTGATTTCGGGCACCAGCTCGGTGTAGGCGACCTTGTCGCCGGCGTCGATCACCACCACCGCGCGGGCGGTGATGCCGGCGAGCGGGCCGTCAACGATCTCGACGCCGTAGCTCTTCATGAACTCGCGGCCGCGCATGGTCGACAGGGTCACCACGTTCTTCAGGCCCTCGGTCTCGCAAAAGCGCCCTGCGGCGAAGGGCAGGTCGGCGGAGATCACCAGGACCACGGTATTCGGCAGCTTGCCGGCCTCTTCGTTGAACTTGCGCGTCGAGGTGGCGCACACCGGCGTGTCCAGGCTGGGCACGATGTTCAGGATCTTCTTCTTGCCTGCGAAGCTGGCGAGCGTCACGTCCTCCAGCTTGCCGTTGACCAGGGAGAAGGCCGGCGCGGCCTCGCCCACTTTCGGGAACTGGCCGGCGAGATGGATCGGGTTGCCGCCGAGCGTTACGGTCGTCATTTGAGTCTCCTCGTCGTTGAAAAGCGTTGGTGGTGGGATCCTCGGGCCGGGGAGTCGTTCCCCCGCCTAGGGATAGAACACGTAGAGCCGGTAGCCGCTGGCGCCCACGCCGGCCACGTCCAGCGGCAGCGCGACATGGATTTCGCCGTTCGCCGCCATGCCGGCGGCCGGGTCGATCCCGACCGGCAGATAGTCGGCCGGCGGCAGAACGCGCCGGGCCAGCGCCTGATCCCGGTGGTCGGTCAGCGTCAACTCAAGGTGCGGAAAGGCCTGGGTCACTGAGGCCCGGTTCCTCACCGTCGCGCGCAGCATCAGCCGGTCCCTGCGCCCGGGCTCGGGCTGCAGGTCCGAGTACTCGATGTCCATCAGTTCGGGAAGCCGCAGCAGTTCGATGCGGCAGCCGACGAGGCCGCAGACGGCGCCGAGATAGGGCTTGGTCCAGGGCATCCCGGATGCCAGTTCGTCCCGGAAAATATAGGCGATCTGCGCCAGGGCGAGCAGGAGCATGGCGAGCACGCCGAAGGCCCAGGACCGCGGCAGGCTGTGACGCGCCCGGGGCTGGCCGGCGAGCATTGCGGCGATCGGACGATCCACCACCTCGTTCCCCGGCGCCTGGC
>DATMWM010000259.1:0-6034 GCA_035562535.1 Rhodocyclaceae bacterium
GTGTAGAGGCGGTAGGCGAGTTCGCGGGCGATCTCGGCCTTGGCTCCGAGCCTGGCGACCAGCGCCGCGGCGGCGAACCCGCCGCCGGCTTCGAGGACGCGCACCAGGTGATGCACCATCTCCCAGGCGGTGAGCCGCGGATCGGCCACCGGGTCCCAGTCGGCAGACAGTTCGGCGGGTTTGAGCAGCCGCACCTTGCCGCGGCCGGAGACCAGGATACCGGCATCGACCATTCCGGCGCCGCTGGTGTTCTTGGCGCGGGCCAGCACGTCGGCGACGCCGTACTCGCCCTCGTCGAAACCCGACTGCTCGAACCAAGCCACGGCAAAGCGGCTGTCGGTATCGAAGTCGCCCTCCTGCTCGGCCAGCGCCTCGTCCAGAGTCTGGTTGATCAGCGCCAGCGCCTCGCGTACCGACAGCGGCCTGCCCTCGACGTCGAGCACCTTGGCGAAGCGGGTGCAGACCGCCCTGCCCGGGCCGATGGCGGCCTGCGCGAGATCCACCGGGGCGATGCCGGTTGTAGCGAATAGTGGATAAGACTTAGCACTTAGCCGATCAGCCGCGAGGCCCCGAAGCAGGCGCACCCCAGCAGGCAGCTCGGCTTTGAGCGCCCGGACGAACTCGCCGCGGCTGGCGGTGGGGGCGGATGCCGCGCGAGCGCGGCAGACGAGGACGATGCTGGAGGCCAGCGCATTGGTACCGATGCCAATTGAGCGCGAGCCGCGTTCCGTGCACATTGGCCATGTGCCGCTGATCGCGAAGCCGGCGTCGATGACGGCGGCCAGGAACGTATCCCACCCGGTGCTGGCTGTGCCCTCTTCGTCGTCGCTCTCCGATTGCTTGAAGGCGTAGTAGATGGTGACCGGGAATGCAGGATGCGCCTGCTCCGCCAGACGGTGCATCGCCTGCGTCATGCCGTCGAGGAAGAAAGCCTCCGCCTTCTCCTTGCTTCCGTGCCGATACGGCGTCACGACCAGATCGTCTTCACGGGGGAGGCACCCATCGCCGGATCCGCACTCACCAGGGTGCAAGCCTTTGCAATCGCCTGAGCCACGAGCAGGCGGTCGAAGCGATCTCGGTGGTGAAACGGCAGGTCTTGCAGGATGTCCAGCGCGGAAGCCTCGATAGGCAACCAGGCAAAGGCGTTTCTCTGTCGCTGTTCTTCGACGAACCGGGCCGCGCGGTCGGGCAGGCGTCGCTTGCCGAGGCTGGCCTTGATGGTGATTTCCCAGGCGCTGGCCGCGCTCAGCCAAACCATATTCCGAGGATCGCTCAGGGCGTCGAAGGCTGGCGGCGGGATGGGATCGCCGTCGATCCACCAGCGGAACGCGTGGGTATCGAGCAGGACATTCATCGGTAGTCCTTGAAGTCATCGAGTGGAGCGTCGAAGTCGTCGGCCATCCAGACGAGGCCCTGCGCGCTTCCGGGCTGGCGAGGCGCCGCGGGCTGAGCCATTCCGTGCTTCTGCTCTAGAAACTGCACGAAATCGAGGACTTCGGCAGCCACCGATTCCGGCATCTGCTTGAGGTGCTGGTAAACCAGTTCGGCATGCGTCATGGGGCTGCTCCTGTCATCGGGTGTGGCGATTGCGTCTGCCAGGGCACAGTATGCCGCTTCATCGTGCGAACCTTGCCATTCGTTCAACGTCGTCTCGACGTCGCGCAAGTATTCGGTATCAGACACGACCGATTCACCATCGGCTCTTGGGGAGGTGCTCATCGCGGCGGCTGAACTCTGGCAAGCAGCTCCGCGAAGTCGTAGTTGACGCTGGTCGCCCCGAAGTCCGGCTCGCGCCGGAAGGGCTGACGCAGGTAATGGGCCTTGTGCGCCTCATCGTCCGCAAACTCCACGATCGCCAGGATGAAGTCCTCCGGCTTGTTGAGCGAGTAGAGGATCTCGTTCTTGGTCACGGTGATCGTCGGCGCGCCGGCCACGCGCCCTTTCACCTCGATGAAGCGCAGCTTCCCGGCGCCCGGCACCCGGCTCTCGATGTCGTAGCCGAGCTTCTCGAACTCCCGATCGGTCGGCTCGAAGCCCAGGCCGCGCTCGATCTTCATGACGATCTGCCGCGCCCAGGCGGCCGCGGCCTGCGTGTCCGCGGTGCGCTCGGGTATCGGCGGCGCCCGGCCGGACATGGCGGCGATCAGCACGGCGGGGACCACCAGCAGCCCGCCCAGGATCACCGGCGGCAGCGGCGAGATCTGGCGCTCCAGCTTCAGATCCTCCAGCCGCTTCTGCAGCCGCGCCTGCAGCGCATCGGCGCGCTTGCGCGCCTCCTCCGAGTTGAGCCGGGCGTTCGGCTTGCCGGCCTGCTCCTGCAGCTTCAGCTCCTGCGCGCGGTGGTCCCAGTAGGCGATCTCCTTGGTCAGGCGGTCCTTCACCGCGGCTTCGGTCCTGGCGATCAGGTCGAGCTTGCGCGAGCGCACCTCGTCCAGGTGCTCGGGGACGACCCGGACGATGGCGTGGGTCTGGGCCTGGCGCTCCAGTTCGCCGCCGATCCAGGCGCACTCAGGCCGGGCGAGGATCTGGTCGACGCCGGGCTCGCCCTGCGCCAGCGGGCGGTAGTCCAGATAGGGCGCGTAGTGCAGGTGGCGGGTGTTGCCGACGGCATCCACTTCGATGTGCAGCACGCGCTCGGAGACGATGCGGCGCTCGCCTGCTCGGGTGAGGTTGCGTCCTGGATGGCGTGCTCCAGGTAGAAGAGCATGCGCGGAGAGGTGCCGGGGTCGCGCTCGTCGACCAGCACCGTGCCGCGGCGCAGCAGGTCGCGGTGGCGCTCCAGGGTGAGGTCGATGGCGGCATCGAGCATCGGGTGGCCGGGGCAGACGAAGGCGGCGAGCGGCTGGCCCTCGGGGCCACCAGCGACTTTTCGAAGGCGATGCGCTCGTAGCGCGGCAGCATGGCCTCGTAGACCGCGGTGATCTGGTGCGGCAGCGGATCCACGACCGAGGTATGCACCGCCAGCACCGGGTCGAACAGGTGCGCCAGGCGGATGCGGTTGGCCTCGGAGACCAGCCGGAACAGGGCGCCATCGCCGTCGAAGCTCCAGGGGCGGCCCTGCTCGGCGATCTCCAGGCGTGGCTCGTCGTGGCGGTAGAGCAGTTCGTTGGCGAGCCTGCCGGCCGGTGTCTTGTAGGTCAGTTCCAGGGCCTCGGAGCCGAACCACTGGACCGAGACGACCGTGACCAGGCTGTCCGGCAGGACGCCGCGCACGGCGGCACTGGGGAGGAGTTGTTCCAGTCGTGCCATCGGCGCGGGACAGTTTGGTTGTCTGGCGGAGGCGGTGAGATTCGAACTCACGAACGGTTGCCCGTTGCCGGTTTTCAAGACCGGTGCAATAGACCACTCTGCCACACCTCCGAGCCTGCCTTGCCGGTTTTGGCTCCGGCCGCGCTGCGCGCTTAACCTGCTGACGCAGGTTAGCCTGCGCCGCAATGTGCCGCAGGCGGCACATTGTCAAGACCGGTGCAGTAAGCCACTCTGCCACACCTCCGGTGCCTGGCCCTGGACATTGCGGCTGGGCAGGCCGCACGGCCGGTCAGCCGCGCCACGGTTCCTGCCCGCCCCACGCGGGGCCGCCCTGGCGCCAGAATGTTAGCATGCGGGTCTGCCGGTCGCGCTCGGCGCGGCGGCGCGATGCCGATCGTCAGCAAGTTGAAACTTTGGCGGATCGTCTATAGTCTTACGCGAGGACATTCGAGACTCCCCGGAGGCAGCTGATGCAGACCCCTTATCCGATTCTCGGCCAATCTGCGCAGGACGTCGCGCTGCAGCAGAACCGCGTGCTGCGCAACACCTACCTGCTGCTCGCGCTCAGCATGGTCCCGACGGTCGTCGGCGCGCTGGTCGGCGTGCAGATGCGATTTTCGTTCTTCGCCGGCAGCCCGCTGATCGCCTTCCTGCTCTTCCTCGGCGTGGCCTGGGGCTTCATGTGGGGCATCGAGAAGACAAAGAACAGCGGCATGGGCGTGGCGCTGCTGCTCGGCTTCACCTTCTTCATGGGGCTGATGCTCTCGCGCATCCTGCAGGTGGCGCTCGGCTTCGCCAACGGCGCAGGCATCATCGCGCTGGCCGCCGGCGGGACCGGGGCGATCTTCTTCGTTCTCTCGGGCATCGCCACGGTGACGAAGAAGGACTTCAGCGCGATCGGCAAGTTCCTGTTCGTCGGAGTGATCCTGCTGCTGCTGGCGATCCTGGCGAACATCTTCCTGCAGATCCCGGCGTTCGCGCTGACGATCTCGGCGATCGCCGTGCTGATCTTCTCGGCCTACATCCTCTACGACGTGAGCCGCATCGTGAATGGCGGCGAGACGAACTACGTGAGCGCGACGCTGGCGATCTACCTGGACGTCTACAACGTGTTCGTCAGCCTGCTGAACCTGCTGCTGGCCTTCACCGGCGAGCGCGACTGAGTACCACGACGCATGGATAGGGCGGCTTCGGCCGCCCTTTTTTATTGCCGCTCGAACAGCGCGATCGACTCGACGTGCGAGGTGTGCGGAAACATGTTGGCGATGCCCGCCCGGCGCAGCGCGTAGCCCTGCTCGCGGATCAGCACGGCCGCATCGCGCGCCAGCGTGGCCGGATTGCACGAGACGTATACGATGCGCCGCGGCGCGTCCTCGCCGAGCGCCTTGACCACTTCGATCGCGCCCTCGCGCGGCGGGTCGATCAGCATCTTGTCGAAGCGGCCGAGGCCGGCGAGCGCCCCGGCGTCGATCGCGAACAGGTCGAGCGCCTCGAAGCGGGTGCCCTCGGCCAGGCCGTTCAGCGCGGCGTTCTCCGCGGCGCGCCGCACCAGGCCCGCATTGCCCTCGATGCCGACGACCCGGGCCCCCCGGCGCGCGATCGGCAGGGAGAAGTTGCCCAGGCCGCAGAACAGGTCGGCGATCCGCTCTCCGGGCCGCGGATCGAGCAGGCCGACCGCGCGGCGCACCAGCACCCGGTTCAGCGCGTGGTTGACCTGCGTGAAGTCGGTCGGGCGGAAGCGTAGTTCGACGTCGAACTCGGGCAGGCGGTAGGCGAGCGCCCCGGCGTCCGGGGGATGGAACAGCGTAGCCGTGTCCGGCCCGCCGGTCTGCAGGTAGATGCGCACCCGGTGGCGGTCGGCGAATTCCCGGATGCGCGCCTCGTCCGCGGGCTGCAGCGGCTGCAGGATGCGCATGCACAGCGCGATCGCGTCCTCGGCCACCGCCAGCTCGATCTGCGGCAGCCGGTCGGGCAGCGAGCTGCCTGCCACCAGCTCGCGCAGCGCCGGCAGCAGATCGGACACCGCCCGGGGCAGCACCGGGCAGCTCAGCATGTCGGCCACGTAGCTGCTGCGCCGCTCGTGGAAGCCGACCAGCACGCCGCCCTTCTTCGGCACCAGCCGCACCGAAAGTCTTGCCCGGTGCCGGTAGCCCCATTCCGGCCCGAGGATGGGCGCGTCGATCAGTTCGGGACGGGTGCGGCCGATGTGCCAGAGCGCGTCCTCGAGCACCCGCTGCTTGGTCGCCGCCTGGGCGCGCGCGTCCAGGTGCTGCATGCTGCATCCGCCGCAGATGCCGAAGTAGCGGCAGCCCGGCTCGGTCCGCCAGGCGCTCGGGCGCAGGATCGCCACCGTCTGCGCCAGCTCGTAGTTCGGCTTGCGCCGGTAGGCGGCGAACTCGACGCGCTCCAGCGGCAGGGCGCCGTCCACGAAGACCGTCTTGCCCTCGACATGGGCGACGCCGCGACCCTCGTGGTCGAGCGATTCGATGAGGGCGATCGGCATGGGGGGGCGTTTTTTCGGGAAAAGCTGCGGATTGTAGCGCCTCGCCCGGCGCGGAACGCGGGCCGCGGCGCCGCTTATAATTTGGCCCATGCTGCGACGACTGCTCGGCGGGCTGAGCCCCGAACAATTCCTCGCCCGCCACTGGCAGAAGAAGCCGCTGCTGGTCCGCCAGGCGCTCCCCGGCTTCGCCGGCGTCATGCCGAAGCGCGAACTGCTCGACCTGGCGCTGCGCGACGACGTGGAATCGCGCCTGGTCGAATGCCGCGACGGCCGGTGGTCGGT
>DATMWM010000260.1:0-4818 GCA_035562535.1 Rhodocyclaceae bacterium
GAGCGGGCCGGCGACGGCTTCCTGCTCCACGGCCCGGCCGGCGTGCAGCGTTTCGGGCAGGTGGTCGTCGCGGTGCCGCCGGCGCGGCTGGCGGGGCTGCTCGCCGGGCTGCCCGAACTCGGGCCGGTCCTGGCGGCGGTCGCGCGCTTCGATTACGAGCCGATCCTCACCTGCTATGTCGAGTTCGACCGTCCTGTCAGCCTGCCCGCGCCGATGGTCGGCATGACCGGCGGCATCGGCCAGTGGGCCTTCGACCGCGGCCAGTCGGGCGGGCCGCCCGGGCTGGTGGCGGTGGTGGCGAGCGCAAGCGGGCCGCATCAGGCCCTGAGCCACGACGAGATCGCCCGGGCCCTATGCGATGAACTGCTGGAACTGGTTCCGGCCGGCGCCCGTCCGGCAAGCACCCGGGTGATCGAGGAGAAGCGCGCCACCTTCGCCTGCGTCCCCGACCTGGAGCGGCCGCGGGAAGAAACCGGCATCCCCGGCCTCCATCTCGCAGGCGACTACGTGGCCTCGGACTACCCGGCCACGCTCGAGGCGGCGGTGCGCAGCGGGTTGCGCTGCGCCAAACGCGTCGCCGGCCGCCCCTGAGGGCTCGGGTTCAACCCGCCGCGTGCGCCGGATCCTCGGCCAGCCTGCCCTCGCGCAGCTTCAGCACCCGGTCGCAGCGCCGCGCCAGCGCCTCGTCGTGGGTGACCAGCACCAGGGTCGTGCCCTGCTCGGCGTTCAGGTCGAACATCAGGTCGATCACCGCCGCGCCGGTGGCGCCGTCCAGGTTGCCGGTCGGCTCGTCGGCAAGCAGCAGCTTAGGCCGGGTGGCGAAGGCGCGCGCCAGCGCCACGCGCTGCTGCTCCCCGCCCGACAGATGCTTCGGATAGTGCCCGGTGCGCCGTCCCAGGCCGACGCGATCGAGCAGGCGCAGCGCGTCGGCCCGCGCCGCCGGCCTGCCCGCGAGTTCCAGCGGCAGCATCACGTTTTCCAGCGCGGTCAGCGCCGGCAGGAGCTGGAAGGACTGGAAGACGAAACCCACCAGCCGGCCGCGCAGGTCGGCGCGCCGGTCCTCGTCCAGGGCGAACAGATCCTGGCCCTCCAGCAGCACGCTGCCGGCGGTGGGCACGTCCAGCCCGGCGAGCAGCCCGAGCAGCGTGGACTTGCCCGAACCCGAGGCGCCGACGATCGCCACCGCCTCGCCGGGCATCACGCGGAAGCTCAGGTGCTGCAGAATGACGATCCGGTCGTCGCCGCTTTGCACCTGCTTGCCCAGTTCGACCGCCTCGACGATCGGCACCGGGAGATCGGCATCCATGTCGCGTTTCATCGTTTTCTTCAGTCTGCTTTGCGCCGCCGCCTCGGCGGGCGCGGCCCGGAACATCCTCGTTTTCGGCGACAGCCTGTCCGCCGGCTACGGCCTGCGCACCGGCGAGGCCTGGCCGGTCCTGCTGGCCGGCCGGGTGCGGGAAAAGGCCCCGGAGTACGCGGTGGCCAACGCGAGCATCAGCGGGGAGACCACCGCCGGCGGCCGCACCCGCCTGCCGGCGGCGCTGCGCCAGCACAAGCCGCAGGTGCTCATCCTGGCGCTCGGCGCCAACGACGGCCTGCGCGGCCTGCCGGTCGACTCGATGCGCGACAACCTGCGCGCCATGATCCGCGAGGCGCGCGCCGGCGGCGCCGCGGTGCTCCTGGTCGGCATTGAACTGCCGCCGAACTATGGCCCGGACTACACCGGAAAGTTCCGCGACGCTTTCGCAGAACTCGCCCGCGAGGAGAAGACCGCCTTCGTGCCCTTCCTGCTGGACGGCTTCGGCGACAAGCGCGAGTTGTTTCAGGCGGACACCATCCATCCGACCGCGGCGGCCCAGCCGCTGATCCTGGACAACGTCTGGCCCGCGCTCGAACCCCTGCTGCGCAGGTCCGGGGCCGGCGCCGGGAAGCCTAGTAAACCCGCAGCCGCGGCGCCCCCGCGCTGAGTTCGCCGACCACCGCGGCTTCCCCGAAACCCTCCTGCCTGAAAATCCGGAGCACCTCGGCGACCGCGGAAGGTTCGCAGGCCACCAGCAGGCCGCCACTAGTCTGCGGATCGGTGAGCAGCTTCTGCCGCCACTCGGGACAGTCCTCCGGCAGGTCGATGTCCGGGCCATAGCTATTCCAGTTGCGCCCGGACGCCCCCGTCCACACGCCCTGCTGCGCGAAGGCGACCGCCTCGTCGATCAGCGGCAGGTCCTGGAAGCGCAGGGTGGCGCCGAGCTTCGAGCCGCGGCAGATTTCGAGCAGGTGGCCGGCCAGGCCGAAGCCGGTGACATCGGTCAGCGCATGCACGGCGGACATTTCCGAGAGCCGCGTTCCGGGCGTGTTCAGCTTGGTGGTGTGCTCGATCATCTGGCGATAGCCGTCGGCGGACAGGGCGCCCTTCTTCAGCGCCGCCGAGAGGATGCCTACGCCGAGCGGCTTGCCGAGCACCAGCGCGTCGCCGGCGCGCGCGCCGCTGTTCTTCTTGACCTTGTCCGGATGGACCAGGCCGAGCGCCACCAGCCCGTAGATCGGTTCGAGCACGTCGATCGAGTGGCCGCCGGCGATCGGGATGCCGGCCGCGGCGCAGACCGATTCGCCGCCCTGCAGGATCCGGCCGATCACCTCCAGCGGCAGCTTGTCCAGCGGCATGCCCACCACGGCCAGCGCCATGATCGGCCGGCCGCCCATGGCGTAGATGTCCGAGATCGCGTTGGTCGCGGCAATCCGGCCGAAGTCGTAGGGATCGTCGACGATCGGCGTGAAGAAGTCGGTGGTGGCCACCAGGGCCTGGCTGTCGTTCAGCTTGTAGACCGCGGCGTCGTCGGCGGTCTCGGTGCCGACCAGCAGTTCGGCCGGCAGCGCGCGGATCGGCGCGGCGGAGAGGATCTCGGAGAGCACGGCGGGGGCGATTTTGCAGCCGCAGCCGCCGCCATGGGAGAACTGGGTAAGCCTGATTGCGAAATCGTTCATCTGAATAGGTTGGCCTGGAGAGTAAACCGAAGAACCGGCGCCGGCCGGCCGCCCGCGTAGAATGACGCGCTAGTGGTCTGCTTCGTAAATCAAGGAACTGGATGAAAACGATGGATTGTGGTCTGTGGCAAGGCGCGAACCGCAGCAATAGTTGTGACTATTGCGAGGATGAGCAACGCCGCCACAGGCCGCAAGACGCGTTTTCATGTTCCGGCATTTGCGAAGCAGACCACTAGCCATGGAAAAGCCCAGAAACGCCCAGCCGCAGGGGCTCGCCACCCTAGCACAGCTCGGAGAATTTGACGAGATCATCGACGTGCGCTCGCCCGCCGAGTACGCCGAGGACCACATTCCCGGCGCGGTGAGCTGCCCGGTCCTGGACGACGATGAGCGCGCGCGCGTCGGCACCCTGTACGCGCAGTCCCCGTTCGCCGCCAGGAAGCTCGGCGCGGCGCTGGTCCTGCGCCGCATCGCCGACCACGTCGAGCAGCGCTTCGCCGGCCGACCGCGGGAATGGCGCCCACTGGTCTATTGCTGGCGCGGCGGCAAGCGCAGCGGCGGCTTCACCCACGTGCTGCGCCAGATCGGCTGGGATGCCTGCGCACTCGAGGGCGGCTACAAGACCTATCGCCGCCATGTCGTCGCGCAGTTGCGGGTCCTGCCGCCCAATTTCGCCTACCGGGTGGTCTGCGGCGCCACCGGCAGCGGCAAGAGCCGGGTGCTGCAGGCCCTGGCCGGGCTGGGCGCGCAGGTGCTCGACCTGGAACGGCTCGCCGCCCACAAAGGCTCGGTGCTCGGCGACCTGCCGGACGCGCCGCAGCCCACGCAGAAGATGTTCGAGACCGAACTGCTCGCCGCGCTGGAGCGGCTCGACCCGTCCCGCCCGGTGCACGTCGAGGCCGAGAGCCGCAAGATCGGCAGCCTGCAGGTCCCGGACGCGCTGATCGCCGGCATGCGCGCCAGCCCCTGCCTGCGCATCGACGCCGGCCTGGAGGCCCGGGTGCGCTTCCTGCTCGGCGACTACGACTACTTCGTCGCCGACCCGCAGCGGCTCGAACAGCGTATCGACTGCCTGAAGGGCCTGCAAAGCCGGGAAACGCTCGACCGCTGGAAATCGCTGATCGCCGCCGGCGCCTGGCCCGACCTGGTGCGCGAGCTTCTGGCCGGGCACTACGACCCGCTCTACTACCGTTCGCAGGACCGCAACTACGTGCAGTATCCCCAGGCGGCGCGCTTCGAGACCGAGGACCTCAGCCCGCCGGCGGTGGCGCGTCTGGCGGAACGCATCCTGGCAGCCTGATCCGCGCCGGGTCCGCGGTGCGAACCGCGCAGATGCGCTGCACCACCGCGGGCTTCGGCCGGTCCACCTCGCCCTGCTCGAAGGCGAGAACCGCCAGCCGCCCGGCCACCCATTGCAGCAGTTCGCCCGGCCGCAGCAGGAAGTCCGGATTGCTCGGGCGACCGAAGCGCTCGTTGCCGGTCATGAAGGTTTCGTAGATCAGCACGCCGCCGGGCCGCAATGCGTCGAGCAGCAGCGGCAGCAGCGGGCGGTGCAGGTAGTTGGCCACCACGATCGCGTCCCAGCCGCGTCCCGGGTAGGGCCAGGGCGCGCCTTCGAGGTCCGCGCACAGCGGCGCCACGCCGGGGCTGCCGGAAAGCCCGGCGAGCGCGGCGGCGTCCCGGTCCACCGCATCCACCCGGCATCCGCGCGCGGCCAGCAGTCGCGCATGGCGTCCGCCGCCGCAGGCCAGGTCGAGCGCCTCGGCCGGCCGCGGAACGAGCTGCGCGAAACGGCGGACCCAGGCGGAGGGTTCGTCGGGATGGGGATGTGGCTGGGGG
>DATMWM010000261.1:0-2713 GCA_035562535.1 Rhodocyclaceae bacterium
GATACGCGCCCCCGCCGCTTTTTCACCCTGTCGCTATTCCCTGATTTTATTAGGGAATTGGCCTGCCTAATTCGGCGATAAGAAGTTTGCCTGTCAAGCAAATATAAGGCCCGGTTAATATTGCGGTCTTTGCGTCCGGCCGGGACCGCGATCCGGCCGCCTCCCGCGATGCGAACGCCGAGACAAGGTGGGACGAAATGACGACGAATTCGGTGGTTCAACGATTCCTGCCGTTCCTGCGCTGGTTGCCCTACAACGGCAGTGCGCTGCGCGCGGACTTCCTCGCCGGCCTGACCGTGGCGCTGGTGCTGGTGCCGCAGTCGATGGCCTATGCCCAGCTCGCCGGCCTGCCGCCCTACTACGGGCTGTACGCGGCCTTCCTGCCGGTGATGGTCGCGGCGCTCTGGGGTTCGTCCAACCAGCTCGGTACCGGGCCGGTCGCCGTGGTCTCGCTGCTCACCGCTTCCTCGCTGACCCCGCTGGCGGTGCCCGGCTCGGAGCATTACGTCGCGCTGGCGGTGATGCTGGCGCTGCTGGTGGGCATCGTCCAGCTCTTGCTCGGCGCGTTCAAGCTCGGGGTCATCGTCAATTTCCTGTCCCACCCGGTGATCGTCGGCTTCACCAATGCCGCGGCGCTGATCATCGGGCTGTCGCAGATCAACAAGCTGATCGGCGTGCCGATGGGCCGCTCGGAGCACTTCATCAACGACATCTGGGGCGTGGTCAGGCAGGTGGGCGACACGCACTTCCCGACCCTGATCATGGGCGCGGTGGCGATCGCGATCATGTGGGTGATCCGCAAGAAGGCGCCGAAGCTCCCTGGGGTGCTGATCGCGGTGGCGGTGACCACGGTGGCGTCCTGGCTGATCCATTTCGAGACCAATGCCACCGGCAAGTTCGGGCAGATCGCCGACCCGGAACTCAAGCTGCTGGTGCAGAAGGTTGCCGAGTCGAACGCGCGGCTGGATGCCGCGAACAAGCTGGCGGCCGAGAAATCCGCGGCGCTCAAGGCGGCGCAGAAGACCGAGGGCGCGGTGGCGCTGGTCCATCTGGACGCGGAGCTGAACCTGGCGAAGATCGCCGCCAACGTGGCCGAGGAGGAGAACGCCGAGTTGCGCACGCGCCTGCGCAGCATCCCGGTCAAGCGCGTGCTCGACGACCAGGGCCAGACCGCCGCGGTCTATCCGGAGGCGCTGGCGCCGCAGGATCCGAAGCTGGACAGCCCGAGCTTCCGCATCCGCCGGGTCGGCCAGGACGACTTCAAGCTGGTCGGCGGCGGCGAGGTGGTCGGCAAGATCCCGGAGGGTCTGCCTTCCTTCTCGGTGCCGAAGATCTCCTGGGACATGCTCGGCACGCTGCTGGCCACCGCGATCGTCATTTCGCTGGTCGGCTTCATGGAGGCGATCTCGATCGCCAAGGCGATGGCGGCCAAGACCAAGCAGAAGATCGAACCGAACCAGGAACTGCTCGGCCAGGGCCTAGCCAACGTGGTCGGCGCGCTCAGCCAGTCTTTCCCGGTTTCCGGCTCATTCTCGCGCTCGGCGGTGAATCTGAACTCGGGGGCGCTCACCGGCATGTCTTCGGTATTCACCGGGCTGTTCGTGCTGCTCACGCTGCTGTTCCTCACCCCGCTGCTCTACCACCTGCCGCAGGCGGTGCTGGCGGCGGTGATCATCATGGCGGTGATCGGGCTGATCAACTTCGAGGCGATCAAGCACGCCTGGGCGGCGAACCGCCACGACGGCATCGCCGCCATCGTCACCTTCGTCGCCACCCTGGCCTTCGCCCCGCATCTGGACAACGGCATCCTGGTGGGCGCCGGCCTGGCGATCCTGCTCTACCTGCTGCGCACGATGAAGCCGCGGGTGGCGATCCTCGGCCGGTACACCGACGGCACCCTGCGCGATGCGAAGGTCCACAACCTGCCCGCCTCGGACGTGGTCACCGCCGTGCGCTTCGACGGCCGGCTGTACTTCGCCAACGTGTCCTACTTCGAGGACGCGATCCTGGAGGCGGTGGCGGCCAACCCGAAGGCGCGCAGCCTGCTGGTGGTCGGCGACGGCATCAACGAGATGGACGCCTCCGGCGAGGAGGTGGTGCACCACCTGATCGACCGGCTGCGCGCGAACGGCGTCAACGTGGTGTTCGCCGGGCTCAAGAAGCAGGTCATCGACGTCATGCGCGCCACCGGCCTGCTGCAGCATCTGGGCGAGCAGAACCTTTTCGCCACACCCGACGCCGCGCTGGAGGAGATCTACGCCACGGCCGGCGAGGGCGCGGCGGTCTCCGACGACGTCCTGCGCCCGGCCCGCGGCTGAGCGCGCCCACACTGCGCCCATGAGCCGGACCGAGCAGCGCGGCGCCTGTCCGCGGTCGCGCGGGAGCGCAGCGTGCTGACCGCGCTGCTGCTGATCCCGCTGATCGGCGCGGTCCTCGTCGGCTTCCTGCCGGCGCGGCGCACGGACCTGATCCGCTGGGTCGCCTTCGGCTTCGCCGCGGTCGCCTTCGCCTACGCCTGGTCGCTGCTCGGCCGCTTCGACGCGTCCTCGGCCGAGATCCAGTTCTTCGAGACCCATGTCTGGAACGCCCGGCTGGGGACCAGCTTCGCGCTCGGCGTGGACGGCTTCTCCTTCCCGATGGTGCTGCTGGCCACGCTGCTCACGCTGGTGGCGGTGCTCGCCTCGGCCTCGGTGCGCGCCAGCGCCAAGCTCTA
>DATMWM010000262.1:0-5943 GCA_035562535.1 Rhodocyclaceae bacterium
CGGCTTGGTCGAGCGCTTCATCGGCGCCAAGATCTCCGAGGTGACGCGCGACCACTGGCTCGGCGATCAGACGGCCTTCGAGGCACTCGTGCGCTTCACCGACGAAGAGCTGAAGCACCAGGAGCTGTTCCGTCGCATCGAGGCGCTCGCCGCCGAGGGCATGCCCGCCGGGTACGTCTTCCTGCCGCAACCCAACGACGTGGCCGCCGCGGTGCTCGGCAAGTGCACCTGGGCGGTGCTGGGGCTCACCTGCTGCATCGAGCTGTTCACCCAGGCCCACTACCGGGAGAGCATCGCGCCCGATGAAGCCATGTCCGATCTCTACAAGGACGTCTTTCTGTACCACTGGCGCGAGGAGTCCCAGCACGCGATCCTCGACGAACTGGAGTGGATGCGAGAGGACGCGAGGCTCGACGCGGCGGCGCGCGACCGGGCGGTCGATGACCTGATCGCGCTGGTGGGGGCCATCGACGGCCTGCTCCGGATTCAGGCGCAGGCCGATACCGCCTACTTCGTGCGCGTGGTAGAGCGCAGCTTCAGCGAAGAAGAGATCCGGCACATCGGCGAAGGCGTCCTGGCTGCCTACCGCTGGCAGTACATCGTCTCGGGCGTGGAGAATCCGCGGTTCCGCGAAATCCTGGGCCGGATGATCGACGCGGACCAAGCCGCGCGCATCGGCGCCGCCCTTGCGCCCATCGTTGCCCACTGACCGCGACCGGGGCGGGTGGACCCCGTCCCGGCCGTCATCCGCGGGAGAACTGCAGATGGAATCCGACGCCTTGTCCGCGTCCTCCGAACGACTGTGCGGCCAGGATCCAGGCGCGATCGCTCGAGCGCATCGCCAGAGCCGCGACCTCGCCAACCTGGCCTGGTGGTACTGGTGCGCAAACGCGATCCTGCTCGCCCTGGCCCTGTCGCGCGTCGCGCCAGACGCAAGCGTCGCGGCGGTCGGGCTGGGGGCCGTGCAGGCCATTCATTTCCACCGCCGCGAGGGCGCCGTCCGGGCCTTTCCGGTGCAGGTGCGCATTGCGTACCTCGGGCTGCTGGTCCTGGGGCTCTGGAGCCCGCTTGCGGTCATCCACTGGATGCAGCTCGCCGGCACCCTGGCAGTGGTGGTCACGAACTACTGCCCGCTCGCGCTACTGCTTTCTCTCGCGCCGTGGAACCGGTCCGGTCCGGTGAACGCAGCCGCGATCCAGGTGGCGAAGGCGCTCGGCGCGGAGGTGTTCGCCACCGCGGGGACGGCGGAGAAGCGGGATTTCGTGCGGCTGCTCGGCGCCGACCACGTGCTGGATTCGCGTTCGCTGGCCTTCGCCGAAGAGATCATGCGCATCACCCGGGGAGAGGGCATCGACGCCGTGCTCAATTCGCTGGCCGGCGAGGCGATCAACCGCAACCTGCAGGTGCTCAAGCCCTTCGGCCGCTTTCTCGAACTCGGCAAGCGGGATTTCTACGAGAACTCGAAGATCGGCCTGCGGCCATTCCGCAACAACATCGCCTACTTCGGCATCGACGCGGACCAGCTCATGACCAGCCGGCCGGACGTCGCGCGCAGGGTGTTCCTCGAACTGATGTCGCTGTTCGCCAAAGGCACGCTGCGACCGCTGCCGCACCGGGTCTTCAGCGCCCTGGACGCGGTCGACGCCTTCCGCTACATGCAGCACTCGCAGCAGATCGGCAAGATCGTCCTGTCCTTCCGGGAGGACTTCGAACCCCCGGTGGACACGCCCGCCCGCGGCGCCCCGCTCGCCCTGCGCACCGATGCGACCTATCTGGTGACCGGCGGCCTGAGCGGCTTCGGCCTGAGGACCGCTCGCTGGCTCGCCGACCGGGGCGCAAGGCACCTGGTGCTGCTCGGCCGCCGCGGCGCGGCGACCGAGGAGGCACGGGCCGCCCTGGCCGAACTCGCGGCGGCGGGCGTGGCGGCGCAGGCGGTCGCCTGCGACGTCACCGACCGGGCGGCGCTGGAATCGGTGCTCGCCGGAATCGCCGGGTCGGCACACCCGCTGCGCGGCGTGGTGCACGCGGCGATGGTCATCGACGACGGGCTGATCCGCAACATGACGCCCGACCGGCTGCACCTGGTGCTGGCGCCGAAGGTGCTCGGCGCCCTGCACCTGGACGAGCTGACCCGCGGGCTGCCGCTCGACTTCTTCGTGCTCTACTCGTCGGCGACCACCCTGTTCGGCAACCCGGGACAGGGCAACTATGTCGCCGCCAACATGCTGCTGGAGGCACTGGCGGAGCAGCGGCGCGCCGCCGGACTGCCGGCGACCTGCGCCGGCTGGGGCCCGATCGCGGATGCCGGCTACCTCAGCCGCAACGAACAGGTCCGGGACGCCCTGCTCTCCCGCATGGGCGGCGCGGCCTTGAGCGCGGGCGAGGCGCTGGATAGGCTCGAACGCATGCTGGCGGCGGATGCCCCAGGCGCGGGGGTGATGGACCTGGACTGGAACGCGCTCAGCCGCTTCCTGCCTTCGGCCGGGGCGCCGAAGTTCTCCGCGCTGGCGCGCCATGCCGGGAAGGACGGGGCCGGCGGCGACGACATGCAGGACGTGCGCCGCCGGCTGGACGGGCTGGACACGCCCGAACTGACCCAGGCCCTGACCGACCTGCTGCGCCGCGAGATCGGCGAGATCCTGCGCATCGCGCCGGAGAAACTCGACCCGGACCGCTCGCTCTACGAGATCGGCATGGACTCGCTGATGGGCGTGGAACTGGTCAGCGCGGTGGAGGCGCGCATCGGCGTCAACCTGCCGCTGATGGCACTGAGCGAGGGACCGACGATCGCGCGGCTGGTGGAGCGGATCGTCCATCTGCTCAGGCCGCCGGGCGGCGAGGAGGACGACCCGCATGCCGCAATCGCGCAGCAGGTGCAGCGGATCGCCGGCCAGCATGCCGAGGAGTTGGGCGCCGATGAGGTCGAGGCGTTCGCCTCCGGCTTCTCGGCGAGCGATGGAACGGTCCTGCCGCTGACCTCCGGTAGCGGATCTTGAGCACGGATCGCAAAGGGCTGCGCGGCCTGACCGGCCAACTCAAGGACCGTCTCATCCAGGACGCGCTGGAACGCAGGGCCCGCCGCCTGGAGCAGGCCGAAGCCCAGGCCGGCGAAGCCGTCGCGACTCCGGGCGCGGAACTGCTCGGGGAAAGCGCGCCAGTGCCGGAGGACTGGTATCGCTTCGACCGCCATCCCGGGTACCAGCAGTTGCGCATCGTCAACGAAGGCGCGGCCAGGCTCGGCATCGCGAACCCGTTCTTCCGCGCCCACGGCGGCGTGGCGGGCGCGACCACCCGGATCGACGGGCGCGAGTTCCTGAATTTCTCCAGCTACAACTACCTGGGGCTCTCGGGCCATCCGGCGGTGAGCGAGGCCGCCAAGCACGCGATCGACCGGTACGGCACCTCGGTCTCGGCGAGCCGGCTGGTTTCCGGCGAACGCCCGCTCCACCGCGAGCTCGAGCAGGCCCTCGCGCAGGCCCACGACACCGAGGACTGCGTCGTGTTCGTCAGCGGGCATGCCACCAACGTCACTGCCATCGGCCATCTGTTCGGCCCGCGCGACCTGGTGGTCCACGACGCCCTGATCCACAACAGCGCGCTGCAGGGAATCCAGCTCGCCGGCGCCCGACGCATGCCCTTCCCGCACAACGACTGGGCGGCCCTGGACGCGCTGCTCGCGCAGCATCGACGGCAGTTCGAGCGGGTGCTGATCGTCGTCGAGGGCATCTACAGCATGGACGGGGACTTCCCCGACCTGCCGCGCTTCGTCGAGGTCAAGCGCCGGCACCGCGCGTTCCTCATGGTCGACGAGGCGCATTCCCTCGGCGTGATGGGGCGCGGCGGACTGGGCATCCGCGAGCACTTCGGCATGGATGCCGGTGACGTGGATATCTGGATGGGCACGCTGAGCAAGGCGCTGGCCGGCTGCGGCGGCTACATCGCCGGCGAGCGCGCTCTGGTGGAGCACCTGAAGTGCGCCGCGCCGGGCTTCGTCTATTCGGTTGGGATGGCGCCGCCAGCCGCGGCCGCCGCGCTGGCGGCGCTCGGGATCCTGCGCGCCGAGCCGGAGCGCGCCGAGGCGCTGCGCGCGCGGGGCAGGCAGTTCCTCGATCTGGCGCGTGCGCGCAGCATCGACACCGGGCTGAGCGCAGGCATGGCGATCATCCCGGCGATCACCGGCAGCTCGATCAGGGCGGCGCGCCTGTCCAACGCGCTGTTCGAGCGCGGCGTCAATGTCCAGCCGATCCTCTACCCCGCCGTGCAGGAGCGCGCCGCCCGGCTGCGCTTCTTCGTGAGTTCCGAGCACACGTCCGAGCAGATCGAGTCGACGGTCGCGGCGCTCGCCGAAGCGCTGCGCAGGCTCTGAACGCCCGGCCGCTGACAGGCAGCCGGGTTTGGCGATGACCCGACCGACGCGTGCGGTGCTGTGCACCAGCGGCGGCCTGCCAGGCGCGCTCGTGCTCGGGCGGCTGTTGCGCTGCCCGAGCCTGCAGGTGGCCGGCATCGTCCATTCGACCCGCATCCTCAGGGCGGAGCACGGATTCCTGCGCGGCGCGTGGGCGCAGTACCGGCTCAGCGGAGCGGCCTACACGCTGTACCTCTGGTGCGCCACTTCGCTCGCGGACTGGCTGAGCAACCGCGGTCCGCAGAAGTCGGTGGCCGCCCTCGCAAGCAAGCGCGGCATCCCGGTCCTGAAGACCCGCGACGTCAATGCGGCCGCCGGCAGGGATTTCGTCGCCGCGACGAAGCCGGACCTGCTCGTCTCGGCGTTCTTCAACCAGCGCCTGTCGCCGGCGCTGCTCGGGATTCCGCGCGTCGCGGCGCTGAACATCCATCCCTCGCTGCTGCCCGATTACCGGGGTGTGGATCCGGTGTTCTACTCGATGCTACGGCGTGCGCCGGGATTCGGGGTCACGTTGCACCACCTGACGCCGGAACTGGACGCAGGAAACATCCTGGTCCAGGCCGAGGTTCCGGTGGAACCGGCATCGAGCGTGCTGCGCACGACCGCAGTGCTCTATGCCCGTGGCGCGGGCCTTCTGGCCGGGCGGCTGCCGAAAATCGCCACCGGCGACCCGGGAACGCCCCAGGCTGCGGGCGGATGCTACGACAGTTGGCCGACCCGCGATCAGGTGCGCAGGCTGCGCGCCGGCGGCACTGCGCTGGTCAACCCGTCGGATCTCATCGAGGTCGCCAGAGGGAGGCAAGTGCCGGGCTAATCCTGCCGGCGTGGTCGACCGCCAGACTGGGTCCAAACGCATGCGGAGCGCAGCATGCAGACTGGCGGCGTGCGGCGGGATAAACTGGTCAGCTGACTCTACCGGGAACGGGATCATGAAAGTCGCCACACTCACGCCAGCCAAGCTACCGGAGATTCGCAAGGCTATCGCCGCCGGCACAACCATCGCCATCTCCGAAGACGGCAAGATCATCGCCGAGGTCCGGCCCACGGCGGTTCCAGCCGTGACCAAGGCCGAAGCGCGCCGGATTCTGGCGGAGTTGGCCCGCGCCGACGCGGCAGACGATTGGGAAGATTACGTCGCTTGGGACTGATGAAGCGCGGCGATCTCTTCTACATCATTCCGCCGCGTCAACTCGGCAAGCAACGGCCGGCGCTCGTAGTACAGTCGACGCTGTTCCTGCCTGAGGCGCACAGCGTCACATTCTGCCTGATGACCGGGGCAATCGACTTCGTCAATCCGGTGCGCATCCTCGTTTCGCCGACAAAGGGCAACGGCTTGGCTATGCCGTCTCTGATTCAGGTAGACAAACTGGTTACGGTCGATCGGGACCGTATCAAGAATCGCATCGGGAGTCTCTCCACAGCGCAGATGGCTCGCGTCGACGCTGCCTTGCGCCTGTGGTTGGGCATCTGATCTGTTTAACTGGTTCACCCTGGTGCCGCCCACGAGACACCGACTAACCATCTGATCGGTCCGAATC
>DATMWM010000263.1:0-2547 GCA_035562535.1 Rhodocyclaceae bacterium
TCTACATCCACGGCGCGCCGGACACCGCGGAAACGGGCAGGCCGGCCTCGATGGGGTGCATCCGCATGCGCAATGCCGACATCGTGGAACTGTTCGATCTGGTCCCCGCCGGCACAAGCGTGGACATCCGGGGATGAGCATCCGGCAAGCGGCGGACATCCGCCTGGCGATGCTCGACTGGGACGAGGCCAGGGAAGCCGCCCGCCCGATCCGCGAGCAGGTCTTCGTCGCGGAGCAGGGCGTGCCGGCGGATCTCGAATGGGACGAGTTCGACCCGGTCTCCCGGCATTGCCTGGCCTGGTCGCCCGACGGGACCGCCGTGGCCACCGGCCGGTTGCTGCCGGACGGCCACATCGGCCGGATGGCGGTGCTTGCCGGCTGGCGCGGCTTAGGCGTCGGATCCGCGGTTCTCGAAGCGCTCCTGGAGGAGGCCGGACGCCGCGGCCTGCGGGAGGCGGTGCTGCATGCCCAGACGCATGCGGCGGGGTTCTACCTGCGCTTCGGCTTCGCTCCGGAAGGCGGGGAATTCGAGGAAGCCGGCATTCCGCACGTCACGATGCGGCGGCCTCTCGGTCCGGCAGGCTCAGCGTGAAGGCGACGCGGCAGCGGCCGGTCTCGCGTCCGGCCGGATCGTAGCTCGCCTCGTCGAAGCGCACCTCGCGGCCGGCGACCAGCAGCACGGTCGAGGAGCGGGTGCCATAGCGCGGCGAGCGGATGAAGGCCGCCGAGAGCAGGCGTTCCCATTCCAGGCTGACGCCGGTGCGCGGCAGCAGTTCGTCCGGCGCGATGCGATCGTCGCGCAGCAGATCGATGAGCGGGCCGTCGTCCGGCAGCGCTTCGAGTGCCAGGGCGAGTTCGGACTTGCCCTGCGCCACCTTCGGCCAGGGCGTGTCCAGAAGGTGGTTGGACAGCCCGTAGATGCCCGGCGCCAGTTCGCCCGGCGCGGTGCCGCAGTTCGAATAGGCGTGCAGGGATTCTGAGTCGCCGAACAGCAGGTTGAAGCCGTTGTAGCGGCCGCCGACTTCCTGCAGCCAGTCGCGGAAATGCCGCGGCGACTCGTCGCCGGCCAGAAAGCGGCGGACCAGTTCGCCGCGCGAGGGGGCGCCGGCAACCACCCGGGCAGGATCGCGATAGTTGGTCAGGGCCGCGAAACGCCCGCCGGTGGTGATGCCGAGCCAGGTGCCGCCGCCTTCCAGGTCCCTCCCAGCCAGCACATGGGGCGCGTCCGCCCAGAACCCGGCCGAGGCGGTCGGACGCGCGTGGAACTCGTCCCGGTTGGCGGCCACCACCAAGCTGTATTCCGGGTGGGCGCGCCAGGCGGCGAGGATCAGGCACACGGCACGAAGCGCTCCAGGTGACGCCGCTCGCCCGGCGCCAGAAGCTCGTCCAGCCGATGCAGCGCGGCGAGCCGCTGCAGGGCGGACTCGAAGGATCCGGCATCGTCCACCGGCTCGTAGATCTCCATCCAGGTCAGCGGGTCGTCGGCGCGCCGCAGGCGGCGCCCGGCGATGCCGGTCTGCGCGAGCAGCGCCGCCTGCATCGCCGCGACCCGCGCCGCGGCCTGTTCCGTCCGCTCCGGCGACAAGCGGTAGTAGATGTAGAGGCTCGCGGGCACCGCGCTTCAGGACAGGGCGTAGGGCAGGGACTTCAGCGCCAGGGATGGCCCATCGGCAGCGCCGACATGCACCTCGCCGGCCTCGGCGCTGCTCATCTGGATCACAGCCAGGATGTCGCTGCCGCCTCCAGGCGCAGGCGCGGAGGCCACCACCATGCCGCAGGACTGATCCGGCAGTTCCGCGCCGTAGACCGGAGTGCCGGGTTCCGGGGGCTGGTTCCCGCCGACATGGGCCAGGTACATGCGACGCTTGAGCTTACCCAGATACTGGGTGCGCGCCACGATCTCCTGGCCCGGGTAGCAGCCCTTGTTGAAGCTCACCCCGCCGATCAGCTCGAAGTTGGCCATCTGCGGCACGAACTCTTCCTGCGTGCGTCCGGTGATCTGCGGAATGCCGGCGTTGATCTCCAGCCATCGCCAAACGGCCGTGCCGGCCGGGCGGGCGGCCGTCCGCAGCCGTTCCCAGAGCGCTTCGGCTCCGGCAGCCCTGACCGCCACTTCGAAGCGCTGCTCGCCCAGCCGGATCACCGTGCCGCGGTCCGACGACGCCACGCCCATCGCCGCCTGCGGCAGGTCGGCGGTGCCGGCCGCAAGGTCCGCGGCGCCGGCCCCGGCGATGCCGAACAGCGCGTAGTCCTCGGACGCATCGCTCAGCTTGACCTTGCTGCGCAGGACGTACATGCCGAGCTTCTTCAGGATGCCCGCGTGGAGGTCCCGGGAAAGCTGCAGAAGGTAGTCGGACCCGTCGCGCCAGATCAGGAAGCTCGCCAGCATGCGCCCCTTGGCGCTGCAGAAGCCGCTGTACTGGGCCTGGCCGGGCTTGAGGTTCCGGGCATCGTTGGTGAGCAGGTTCTGCAGGAAGACCGCCGCCTCCTCGCCGCTTGCCCGAATCAGGCCGATATGGGTCAGCGGCACCGCGACCGCTCCGGAGC
>DATMWM010000264.1:0-2128 GCA_035562535.1 Rhodocyclaceae bacterium
TTCGACCTGGGCACCCTGGCGGGCTACATCGACTGGGGGCCGTTCTTCCAGACCTGGGATCTGGCGGGCAGCTATCCGAAGATCCTGGAAGACGAAAAGGTCGGCGAGGCGGCCCGCCACGTGTTCGCCGACGCCCGGGCCATGCTGGAGCACATCGTGGCCGGGAAGTGGCTGACCGCGAACGGCGTGTTCGGACTGTTCCCCGCCAATGCGGCAGGCGACGACATCGAACTCTACGCCGACGAATCGCGTGAGCAGGTGCTCACTGTCTGGCACAACCTGCGCCAGCAGCACGAGCGGCCGGAGGGCAAGCCGCACCTGTGCCTCGCCGACTTCGTCGCACCGAAGGAATCCGGCGTGGCGGACTACATGGGCGCCTTCGCGGTCACCACCGGCATCGGCATCGAGGCCAAGCTGGCCGAGTTCGAGGCCGGGCACGACGACTACTCGGCGATCATGCTCAAGGCGCTCGCCGACCGTTTGGCCGAGGCCTTCGCCGAGGCCCTGCACGAGCGGGTGCGCAAGGAATACTGGGGCTATGCGCCGGAGGAAGCGCTCACCAATGAGGCGCTGGTGGCCGAGCGCTATCGCGGCATCCGGCCGGCACCCGGCTATCCGGCCTGCCCGGACCACACCGAGAAGGGCGCGCTCTTCGACCTGCTCGACGCCCCGGGCAACGCCGGCATGATCCTGACCGAGTCCTACGCCATGCACCCGGCGGCCTCGGTGAGCGGTTTTTACCTCGCCCACCCCGAGGCGCGCTATTTCGCGATCACCCGGATCGGCCGCGACCAGCTCGAGGACTACGCCCGGCGCAAGGGCATGAGCGTCGCCCAGGCCGAGCGCTGGCTGGCGCCGGTGCTCGGCTGAAGGATGAGTCGGGGCGTGCGTTGCCTGCCGTTCTTCGCTGTGTTGCTCTTCAGTTGGTCCGCCCACGCACAGCGGCCCAGCCCGCAGCCGCCGCTCGTCGAGCCGCTTCCGGCCGAGGCGATCGCCCTGGGCTGCGGCTGCACTTTCTACGGCTCGAAGGGCCCGCGCGAGGACAGCCGGATCCTGCGCTGGACCCAGGCCGACCGCGGGCATGCGGCGATGAAGCTGGACGGGGCGGTGCGCAGGCTCGGGCTTGTGCAGGAGAAGCGGCTGCCGGTCGCGCGCGAAGTGCCGCGCTACGCCGACAGGCTGGTGCTGATTCTGCGCGACGACGATTACCAGGTGGAGGTGGCGAGCTCGGTCAAGCGCGCCTGCCGGCCCACGGGTACCGTGTGTGAATCGACCGGCTACGCCGCCAGGCTGATCGTGCGCCGCGGCACCGAGGCGCTGAGAGAACTGCGCGGCTGGGGCGAATGCGGTTGCTGAGTGGCGGAATTACACGCCCCAGGTGACCGCCTTCTCCTCCTTCAGCGAGCACTCCAGCAGTTCGATCAGCGGCAGGGCGCGCTGCCCGATGCCGACGCGCTCGCGCGCTTCCTCGTCGTCCTCGTCCGCCGGCTTCGCGCCCTTGTGCAGCGTCCGCTCCTGGTCCACTGCCTTGCGCAGCCGGGCCGCGGCGCCGGCGAGCTGATCGACCGCGATCACGCCCCGGTCGGCGGGCTCCTTGCCCATGATCTCCATCATCTGCTTGGCGACCTCGCCGAACATCATGACGTCGGCGCAAACGCCGGATTTGAACGTGATCAGCATGAACGTGCTCCTGCAGGTGAATACCGCGATTCTAGCCGACCGTTCCGCGCCGGGCGCTGTTCGTATAATGCGCGATCGTGACCACCTGACTGCAAGCGCTTGAAGCCATGAGACTCGGCGTCGACCTCGGCGGTACCAAGATTGAGATCGTCGCGCTGGACGACGACGGCCAGGAGCGGCTGCGCCGCCGCGTGGCCACGCCGCGCGGCGACTACGCGGGCACGCTGCAGGCGGTGTCCGACCTGGTCGGGCAGGCCGAGGCCGACCTGGCGCAGCGCTGCACGGTCGGCATCGGCACCCCGGGCGCGATCTCGCTGGTCTCGGGCAACGTCAAGAACGCCAATTCGACCTGGCTGAACGGCCAGCCCCTGAAGCGCGACCTCGAAGGCGTCCTGGGCCGCGGGGTGCGGATCGCCAACGACGCCAACTGCTTCGCCCTGTCCGAGGC
>DATMWM010000265.1:0-20111 GCA_035562535.1 Rhodocyclaceae bacterium
GGCGCGGCGGCGTTCCGGTCTTGAGCCGCCCGGCCGGCAGCTTCAGCTCGCGCAGCCGGTGCGCGAGCGAGACCGCCGGCGGGTCGCCGGCGCGACCGGCCTGGTAGTTCGCCAGCCCGACGTGGATCAGGCCGGAGAGGAAGGTGCCGGTGGTCAGCACCACAGCCGGGGCCCCGAAGCGGATGCCGAGCTGGGTGACCACACCGGTGACCCGGTCGCCGGCCAGCGTCAGATCGTCGACCGCCTGCTGGAACAGGGTCAGGTTCGCCTGGTTTTCCAGCCGGCGGCGGATCGCCTGCCGGTAGAGCACCCGGTCGGCCTGGGCGCGCGTGGCCCGCACCGCCGGGCCCTTGCTGGAATTCAGGATGCGGAACTGGATGCCGGCCTCGTCCGTGGCCGCGGCCATCGCCCCGCCCAGCGCGTCCACCTCCTTGACCAGATGGCCCTTGCCGATGCCGCCGATCGACGGGTTGCAGGACATCTGCCCGAGCGTTTCGATGTTGTGGGTGAGCAGCAGCGTGCGGCAGCCGGCCCGCGCCGAGGCGAGCGCCGCCTCGGTGCCGGCATGGCCGCCGCCGACCACGATCACGTCGAACCGTTCAGGAAAGAGCATCGCGCCCTGGAGAATCGCCCAGCGAAAGGGGCCGAATGATACGCCAATGAAAATGAAATTGACAGTTTGGACGGTCGCTTAAGCAGTATAACTCCATGTTAAACATAGACTTGACGAACAAATCGAGCGGCCGGCCGGCTTTCAATTTGTTACAAATCGCCGGCGCCGCGGCTTTGCCACTCGGTATAGTGGCACCAACACGTTCATACGGCGGCGGGAGACGGCAGAAGCCGGATCCGCCCAGGCAAACAGGAGGACATGATGAAACTCGCAACCCGATCCCTGCTCGCGGCGCTGCTCGGCGCGCTCACCCTCGGCGCGGCCTCCTCGGCCCTGGCCGACGGCGACCGGTACTGGAAGAGGGGCCACGGCCATCACAAGCACTGGCGTGGTCACGGCCGCGACGTGGTGGTGATCCGCGAACCGCGCTTCTTCTACCGCGAGCCGGTGGTGGTGATTCGCGAGCCGGCGGTGGTGTACCGGGAGCCGGTGTATGTGTATCCGCGGCGCCCGGCGCTTACCATCGGCCTGGACATCCCGCCGCTGGTCATCCCGTTCTGAGCCCCGCTCATTCCTTGACGCCCAGCCCGAGGTAGCTCTCGACCACCCTCGGGTGGTCGGCGAGTTCGGCGGCCGGGCCTTCCATGACTACCTCGCCGGTTTCCAGGACGTAGCCGTAGTCGGCGATCTGCAGCGCGGCGCGGGCGTTCTGCTCGACCAGCAGGATCGCCACGCCGGTCTGCTTCAGGTCGGCGATGACGTGGAAGATCTCGCGCACGATCAGCGGCGCGAGTCCCAGGCTGGGCTCGTCGAGCATCAGCAGCCGCGGCCTGGCCATCAACGCCCGGCCGACCGCGAGCATCTGGCGCTCGCCGCCCGAGAGGGTGCCCGCCAGTTGGCGGCGGCGCTCCTTGAGCCGCGGGAAGATGTGGAACACCTCCGCCATGGTGGACGCCTGGTCGCGATTCCCCGCCCGGTAGCGCTGGAAGGCGCCGAGCAGCAGATTGTCCTCCACGCTCATCTCGCCGAACAGCTCGCGCTTCTCGGGCACCAGGGTCATCCCCATGGCCACCTGGCGCTCGACCTGGACGTCCTTCTGGCGCCTGCCCATGAACTCGATCTGCCCGGTGCAGGGCAGCAGGCCCATGATCGCCGAGAGCATGGTCGTCTTGCCGGCGCCGTTCGGCCCGATCACCGTGGCGATCTGGCCGGCGCCGACTCTCAAGCTGGCGTCGTGCAGGGCCTCGACCTTGCCGTAGGCCACGCGCAGCTTGCGCACCTGCAGGATGTCGTTGGCGGCCGGGCTTTGCGCGCCGGCCGGCGTCTGCCCCCTCATTCGACCCCGCCCAGGTAGGCTTCGAGCACGGCCGGGTCGCGCTGAACCTCATCCGGCAGGCCCTCGGCGATCTTTTCGCCGAAGTCCATCACGACCACCCGGTCCACCAGCCCCATGACGAACTCCATGTCGTGCTCGACCAGCAGCACGCCCATGCCCTCGCCGCGCAGCCTGCGCAGGAGCTCCGCGAGCTGCTGCTTCTCCAGGTAGCGCAGGCCGGCCGCCGGTTCGTCCAGCAGCAGCAGCACCGGATCGGCGCACAGCGCCCTGGCGATCTCCAGGATGCGCTGCTTGCCCAGCGGCAGGCTGCCGGCGGCGTCGAACAGGTGCTCCTGCAGCCCGACGCGTTCGAGCTGGCGCTTCGCCTCGGCCAGCAGCCGCGCCTCTTCCGCGCGTTCGAGGTGCAGCGAGGCGGCCGCCACGCCGCGCCGTCCGCGCAGATGGGCGCCGATTGCCACGTTCTCGAGCACGCTCATGGCCGGCAGCAGGCGCACGTGCTGGAAGGTGCGGCTCATGCCCAGGGCAGCGATCTCGCGGGCGTCCAGGCCGTCGATGCGGTTGCCGAGGAAGCGGATCGTTCCCGCGGTCGGCGCCAGCACGCCGCTGATCAGGTTGAACATGGTGGTCTTGCCCGCCCCGTTCGGCCCGATCAGGGCCAGGATCTCGCCGGCCTCGACGTGCAGGTTCATGTCGTTGTTCGCCACCAGCCCGCCGAATTCCTTGCGCGCCTCGCGGACTTCGAGCAATGGGGTGCCGTGCGCCGGCATGGGCCGGCGCGGCAGGGGATCGGCTTCGCGCAGGGTCCGGCGGCGATGGCGCTCCGGAACCACGCGCAGCACCAGCGGCCAGATGCCGTCGCGGGCGCGCTGCAGCACCAGCACCATGAGCACGCCGAAGAAGATCACCTCGAAGTTCCCGCTCTGGTGGAACAGTTCGGGAAGCAGGTCCTGCAGCCACTGCTTGAGCACGGTGATCACCGTCGCGCCGACGATCGCGCCCCAGACGTGGGCGGCGCCGCCGATCACGGCCATGAACAGGTATTCGATCCCGATGTGCAGGCCGAAGGGCGTCGGGTTGACGAAGCGCTGCAGGTGGGCATAGAGCCAGCCGGACACGCAGGCCAGCAGCGCCGCGATCAGGAAGATGGTTATCTTGGTGCGCGAGGTGTCGACGCCCATGGCCTGGGCCATCAGCGAACCGCCCTTGAGCGCCCGGATCGCCCGGCCCTGGCGCGAGTCCAGCAGGTTCTGGGTGGCGACCATCGCGGCCAGCAGCACCAGCCAGATCAGGTAGAAGAACTCCTGTCCGCTCTCCATGCGCCAGCCGGCAAGTTCCAGCGGCGGAATGCCGGTGATGCCGGTGTGCCCGCCGAGAAACTGGACGTTGCCGAAGAGGTAGTAGAGGCTGATGCCCCAGGCGATCGTGCCCAGGGGCAGGTAGTGGCCCGAGAGCCTCAGGGTGATGAAGCCGAGGAACAGCGCCACGGCGGCGGTGATCGCCAAGCCGACGAGCAGGGCAGCCCAGGGCGAAGCGGCGTGGGCCGTGGTCAGGTAGGCGGTGGCGTAGGCGCCCAGGCCGACGAAGGCCGCCTGGCCGAAGGAGGTGAGTCCGCCCACGCCGGTGAGCAGCACCAGGCCGAGCGCGACGATCGCGTACAGGCCGATATAGTTCAGCAGGGTGACGTAGAACTCGGGCAGCAGCAGCGGCGCCAGGCCGAGCAGGACGGCGAAACCGCCGAAGAGAATCCGCTCGCGCATGCCGGCTACTCTTCCTCTTCGGTGTGGTGGGCGGTGAGCGAGCGCCAGAGCAGCACCGGGATGATCAGCGTGAACACGATCACCTCCTTGAAGGCGCTGGCGTAGAACGAGGAATAGGACTCCAGCAGGCCGACCAGCACGGCGCCGGCCGCGGCCACCGGGTAGCTGGCCAGGCCGCCGATGATCGCGCCGACGAATCCCTTCAGCCCGATCAGGAAGCCGCTGTCGTAGTAGAGGGTGGTGATCGGCGCGATCAGGATGCCGGAGAACGCGCCGATGGCCGCGGCGAACAGGAACGAAAGCCGCCCGGCCATGGTGGCGCTGATGCCCATCAGCCGGGCGCCGATCCGGTTGACGGCCGTCGCCCGCAGCGCCTTGCCGTAAAGGGTGCGGCCGAAGTACAGATACAGCCCGACGATCAGGGCCGCGCTGCTGCCGAGCACCCAGAAGGTCTGGGCCGAGACGGTCACCGTGCCCAGATCCAGCGATCCCTCGGTGAAGCTCGGCGTCCGGGATCCTTCCGCGCCGAAGAAGATCAGGCCCAGCCCGACCAGCGCCAGGTGCACCGCGACCGACACGATCAGCAGGACCAGCACCGAGGCCTCGGCCAGCGGCTGGTAGGCCAGCCGGTAGAGCATTGGTCCGAGCGGCACCACCACCGCCAGCGTGAGCGCGATCTGTGCCGCCATTGGCCAGGACTGCGGCGAGGTCGAATCCACCCCGAGCGCCACCAGCGCAGGATAAATCAGGTTCCAGCCGAGCACGTGGGGCAGGCGCCGCCAGCTGCCCGCGCGCAGCGCTGAGGTTCCGTCGATCACCGTCACCAGCAGACCGGCGCCGAGCAGCAGCCAGACCGTGCCGGGAACCTGGCCGGCCTGGAACGCCGCCAGCGTCAGGGCGCCATAGGCGACGAACTCGCCCTGGGGAATGAAGATGACCCGGGTGACCGCGAAGACCAGCACCAGGGCCAGGGCCAGAAGGGCGTAGATGGCGCCGTTGGTGACGCCGTCCTGGCCGAGGAGCAGGGCGATCTGTAGGTCCATTGTGGCGGGCAGACAAAAGGAAGGGCGCCTTCGCGCCCTTCGCCAGCCGGCATTCTACGCCCTTCCGCTCACCGGCGCCGGACCGGCGGCGGGGCGCCCCGCCCTACTGGATCAGCTTCCAGCCGCCGTCCCGGATCTCGACCATGACGCGGGCGCGCTGGTCGAAGCCGAGGTGGTCCTGCGCGGACATGTTGAACACCCCGTGCGCGGCGGTGGTGTTCTTCACGCCTTCGAGCGCATCGCGCAGGGCGACGCGGAACTCCTTGGTGCCCGGCTGGGCCTTCTTGAGCGCCACCGGGATCGCCGCCTGGAGCAGGACGCCGGCGTCCCAGGCGTGCGCGCCGAAGGTGGAGACGCTGCCCTTGCCGTGGGCCGCCTCATATTTGTTTACATACTCCAGCGCGCTCTTCTTCACCGGGTTGCTGTCCGGCAACTGGGCCGCCACCAGCACCGCGCCGGCGGGCAGCACGGTGCCCTCGCAGTCCTTGCCGCAGACCCGAAGGAAGTCGGCATTGGCCACGCCGTGAGTCTGGTAGATCCGGCCCTTGTAGCCTTTCTCCTTGAGCGCCTTCTGGGGCAGGGCGGCGGGCGTGCCCGAACCGCCGATCAGCACCGCGTCCGGATTGGCGGAGATGATCTTCAGGACCTGGCCGGTCACCGAGGTGTCCTGGCGGTTGTAGCGCTCGTTGCCCACGATCTGGATCTTGCGCGCCTCGGCGACCCTGGAGAACTCGTTCCACCAGTTCTCGCCGTAGGCATCGGCGAAGCCGATGTAGGCCACCGTGTTGACCTTGTTCCTGCTCATGTGCTCTGTGATCGCCACCGCCATCTGGGCATCGTTCTGCGGCGTCTTGAACACCCAACGACGCTTGGCGTCCATCGGGTCGATGATCCGCGCCGAGGCGGCCATGCTGATCATCGGCGTCTCGCTCTCGGCGGCCACGTCGACCATGGCGAGCGAGGCCGGCGTGATCGTCGAGCCGACGATCACATCTACCTTGTCCTCGCTGACCAGCTTGCGGGTGTTCTTTACCGCGGTCGTGGTGTCCGAAGCGTCGTCGAGCACGATGTACTGCACCTTCTGCCCGGCGATCGTGGTCGGCAGGAGGGAAATGGTGTTCTTCTCCGGGATGCCCAGGGAGGCCGCCGGCCCGGTGGCCGAAAGGGTGACGCCGACCTTGATGTCGGCGTAGGCAGCCGATACCGCCGCGAGTCCGACGATCGCGGCGATGAGACGATTCAGACGCATGACTTCTCCTCCGACGGTGCGGGTAATTGATTGATTTGGACTGGAACGGGCGCCAATGTTACCGGCGGGTCTAACCCCTGTCCACGCCGGGGTCTTCGCCGGCGGCGCGCTGTTCCACGTGGAACAGGAGACTTAGTACGCGACGATTGTGTCGTAGGCGAACTTGGCGATCAGGACCGACGCCACCAGAAGGAAGATGACGCGTACGAAGCGGCTCCCGTGGCGCAGCGCCAGGTGCGAACCCACCCAGGCACCGGCGATGTTGAAGGCCGCCATCGCCAGCCCCAGGCTCCAGAGCGCATGTCCATGCGGCAGGAAATAGAGCAGAGCGCCGAGGTTGGTCGCCCAGTTCACCGCCTTGGCGGCGGCGGAGGCGCCCAGGAAATCCAGGCCGAACACCCGTACGAACAGGAAGATCAGGAAACTCCCCGTGCCCGGACCGAAGAAGCCGTCGTAGAAGCCGAGCGCCCCGCCGATGCCCGCGGCGGTTGCGGGGTCGGACGGTCGAGGCGCCCGATCGGCGGCTTCCACCCCGAGTTCGGGCCGCCGCAAAACGTGGATAGCCACGCCGATCAGCAGCCCGAGAATGATCGGCCGCAGCCACTCCCTCGGCAGCACGGCGACGGTCATGGCGCCGAGGTAGGACAGGAACACTGCGGCGACCACCGCGGGGAGGATGATCCGCCAGGGCATTGCCACGCTCCGGGCGTAACGCAGGGCCGCGACGCTGGTGCCGAAGATGCTGGAGATCTTGTTCGTGCCGAACAGGCTGGGCGGACTGACGGCGGGCAGGGCGGCGAAGAGCAGCGGAACCTGTATGAGGCCGCCTCCGCCGACGACCGCATCCACGGCGCCGGCCAGGAAGGCGCCGGCGACCAGGACCAGCAGTTCGGGGTCCATCAGGCGGCGCCGGCGCGGCGTTTCACGTGAAACATCGCCGCGCCGCGCGCTATTTTCCGATGCAGAAGCGCGAGAACACCTCGCCGAGCAGATCGTCGGCCGTGAATTCCCCGGTGATCGTCGCCAACGATTCCTGCGCCAGACGCAGTTCCTCGGCGAACAGTTCCAGCCGCGCCGATTCCCCGGATGCCGCCTCCAGCCGGAGTCCGGCCTCGTCCAGCGCCTGAAGGTGGCGCTCCCGGGCCATGAACACGTCCTCTTCGCCGCCATGCCAACCGGCGATCGCCAGCAGTTCCGCGTGCAGAAGTTCGACGCCGGCGCCGGTCCCCGCAGACAGGTAGATCGCCACCTCGCCCTCCCGCTGCCGGCGGTGCGCGGCGAGCGGCGTCAGGTCGATCTTGTTGTAGACCACCACCCGGCGGATGCCGGAAGGCAGCCTGGCGAGAATCGCCCGGTCCGCCTCGGTGACGCCGTGACGCGCGTCCACCAGCAGCAGCACGACGTCCGAGCGCTCGATCTCCTGCCAGGCGCGGCTGATGCCGATGCGCTCGACCCGGTCCTCGGTTTCCCTCAGGCCTGCCGTGTCGATCACGTGCAGCGGGATGCCCTCGATCTGGATCGACTCGCGCAGCGCGTCGCGCGTGGTGCCGGCGACCTCGGTGACGATGGCCCGCTCCTCCCCGGCGAGCCGGTTGAGCAGGCTGGACTTGCCGACGTTCGGCTGGCCGGCCAGCACGACCTGCAGGCCGCTGCGCAGCAGGCTGCCGCGGCGGGCCTGGCTGGCGATCGCTTCAAGATCGGCGCGAATGCCCTCCAGCCTTCCTGCGGCGTCCGCCGATTTCAGGAAGTCGACCGCCTCGTCGGGAAAATCCAGCGTCGCCTCGACCAGGGTGCGCAGTTCGACCAGGCGATCCACCAGGGCGTGGATGCGCCCGGAAAACTCGCCGGTGAGCGAGCGCACCGCCGAACGCGCGGCCGCCGTGGTCGAGGCCTCGATCAGGTCGGCCACACTCTCGGCCTGCGCCAGGTCCAGCTTGTCGTTCAGGTAGGCGCGGCGCGTGAACTCGCCGGGTTCTGCGGGCCGGGCGCCGAGTTCCAGGCAGCGCTTGAGCAGCATCTGCAGGACAACCGGACCGCCGTGTCCGTGCAGTTCGAGCACGTCCTCGCCGGTGTAGGAATGTGGGGCGGGGTAATAAACGGCGATGCCCTGGTCGATGACCGAGCCGTCGCCGGCCCGGAAGCGCGCAAGCGTGGCCCGGCGCGGTTCGGGAACGCGGCCGAGGAGGGCCAGCGCCGTCAGGCCGAGTTGCGTACCCGAGATGCGAACCACGCCGATGCCGCCCCGGCCCGGCGGCGTGGCGACCGCGGCGATCGCCTCAAGCAGGCTTGGCCTTGTTCCCACCGCCTTCGATCATGCGGGTGATCTGCCATTGCTGGCCGATCGACAGGACGTTGTTCACCACCCAGTAGAGCACCAGGCCCGCGGGGAAGAACAGGAACATCCCGGTAAACACGATCGGCATGGCCATCATCACCTTGGCCTGAATCGGGTCCGGCGGAGTCGGATTCAGCTTGGTCTGGATCAGCATGGTCACCCCCATGATGATCGGCAGGATGAAGTACGGATCCTTCGCCGACAGGTCGTCGATCCAGAGGATCCACGGTGCCTGCCGCATCTCGACGCTGTTCAGCAGCACCCAGTAGAGCGCGATGAACACCGGGATCTGCACCAGGATCGGTAGGCAGCCGCCCAGCGGATTGATCTTCTCCTTCTTGTAGAGCTCCATCATCTCCTGGTTCATGCGGGCCCGGTCGTTCCCGTACAGCTCCTTGATCTTCATCATCTTGGGCGTGACCACGCGCATCTTGGCCATGGACTTGTAGCTCGCCGCGGAAAGCGGGAAGAAGATCGCCTTGATGATGACCGTGAGCAGGATGATCGCCCAGCCCCAGTTGCCGACCAGGCCGTGCAGCCACTCGAGCACCCAGAACAGCGGCGCCGCGATCACCGTGAGCCAGCCGTAGTCGACCACCAGATCCAGTCCGGGCGCCAGCTTCTCCAGCTTGCTCTGCTCCTGCGGTCCGGCATAGACCGGCATCTCGACCCTTGCGCTGGCGCCGGGCGCCACCGCGCCGACCGGCAGGATCACGCCGGCTGAATAGAGATCGTTGCCGATCTGGCGTGCGTAGAACTCCCGCTCCTGGTTACCCCGGGGCAGCAGCGCCGAGACGAAATAGTGCTGGACCATGCCGATCCAGCCGTCCTTCACGCCCTGCGGCAGCTTGACCTTGCCCTTGGCGATATCCTCGAAATCGAGCTTCTGGTACTTGGCTTCGTCCGTGAACACCGCCGCCCCGGTGTAGGTCTGCAGCATCGCGGTCTGGCCCTCGGGCGGCTTGCCGTCGCGGGTGAGCTGGAAATAGGCATGCGGGGCGATATTCGCAGCCCGCTTGTTCTCGATCTCGTAGGCGATGTCCACCACGTAGCTGCCACGGTGGAAAGTCATGAGCTTGGCGACCTTGACGCCGTCGGCCTCCGGCGCTTCCAGCCTCAACTGCACGGTATCCTCGCCGGGCTTAAGTTCGTAGCGGCCGGGCTGCAGCGTCCAGACGGTCTTGTGGTTCGGCAAGCCCTCGCCGATCAGGCCGCTTTGCTGAAGGTAGACGTGCTTGGTCCCGGAATCGAACAGCACGAACGGACTGCTCTTGTCCTCGGTGGCCTGGTACTGCTTTAGCTCCAGACGCGTGATCTCGCCGCCTTGGGCGGACACGTCGGCCACCACCAGATCGGTGACCACCACGGCCTTGGGCAGGTTCGCGGCCGGCTGGCCGGCGCCCGGCACCGCAGAGACATCCGGTACCGGAGCGGCGCTGGTCGCGCCGGGTGTCGGCGTCGGCGTCGGCACCGCGGACTGGGTCTGCTGGGCGGCGGCTGCCGGAGGCGCCTTGGGCTGGCCACGCTTCTGCCAGCCTTCCCAGATCATGACCAGCGAAAAGGTGAAGACCAGCAGGAGTATCAGACGTTGGGTATCCATGGGGGAGGGGATCTGAAATCAGGGCACCGGATCGAAGCCGCCGGGGTGCCAGGGATGGCAGCGCATCACGCGCTTGAAGCCGAGCACGCTTCCGCGCAGGGCGCCGTGCCGCTCGATCGCTTCCAGGGTGTAATCCGAACAGGAAGGATAGAAGCGGCAACTCCGGCCGAGCAGCGGGCTGATCGCGTACTGGTAGCCGCGCAACAGCAGGACGAGCAGTCTCTTCATCGGATCAGCCGCGCCATCAGCCCGTCGATCTCGGCGCGCAGCGCGCGCCGGCTCAGTCCTGCCGTCGGGGTGGCGGCCCGGAGCACCAAGTCGTAGGCGGGCAAGCGGGGGCGATGCATGCGGAACGATTCCCGAGCCAGCCGCTTGACCAGATTCCGGCCGACCGCGCGCCGGTCCGCCTTGCGGCCGACCACCAGCCCGAGCCGCGCGCTGCCTTGCGGATTGGGCGCGTAATTCAGCACGAAGTGTTCGCTGCGAACCGACCGCCGATGCGCGAGAACCGCCTTGAATTCGGCGGCCCGGTGCAGCCTGAGTGCGGCGCCGAATCGCCGGTCCGCGCCCGAAACCGCCACCGGCCCGACGGCAGCAGCGAGGCCGTAGCCTTACACGCCCAGTCGGGCTCGACCCTTCGCCCGCCTCGCCGCGATCACCGCGCGGCCTCCGCGGGTACGCATGCGTACGAGAAAACCGTGGGTGCGCTTGCGCCGAACCACCGAGGGCTGATAGGTCCGCTTCATGTTCGTCCGTCCAAAAGAAAAACGTCGGATTACAGCGCCCGCCCGGAACCTTGTCAAGCCTTAAATTTCCGGCGCCCTGTGGATAACTCCAG
Source organism: Rhodocyclaceae bacterium (assembly GCA_035562535.1). Taxonomy (GTDB): domain Bacteria; phylum Pseudomonadota; class Gammaproteobacteria; order Burkholderiales; family Rhodocyclaceae; genus DATMWM01. The sequence continues at coordinate 10,772 of DATMWM010000265.1, forward strand.
ACGGAGCGGATAGAATGCGCACTCCGTCGTCCGCAGGGCGCCCGGCGGGCGATAATTTCACCATAATAATCATAATATTATTACATGCATTCGAAGAGCGGCCGCCTGAGCACCCCACCACAAGAATGCCGAACATCTGGACCGTCTGCCTGACCCATTTCGAGCAGGAATTGCCCCAGCAGCAGTTCGCCACCTGGATCAAGCCGCTGCACGCCGAGTGCGGCGGACCGGGCAGCAGCGAGTTGAAACTGGTCGCGCCGAACCGCTTCGTCCTGCAATGGGTGAGGGAACGCTACCTCGCCCGGATCCAGAATCTGGCCGAACAGGCCAACGGCGCGCCAATGGCGGTATCCCTGGGTCTGCCCGAGACGGCCCAGAAACCGCCGGTGCCGCGCAACGGCGCGCCGGTTGCTCCTGTTCCCGTTCCTGTCCCGCCGGCGCCCGCGCCCGCCTCCGACTCGGCTTACGACAAGACCCGGCTTAACGCGGCCTTCACCTTCGACACCCTGGTCACCGGCCGCGCCAACGACCTTGCGCGCGCGGCGGCCTTCCAGGTCTCGCAGAGTCCTGGCGTGTCCTACAACCCGCTGTTCGTGTACGGCGGCGTGGGACTCGGCAAGACCCACCTGATACACGCGCTCGGCAACGAGGTCTATCGCCAGCATCCGGACCTGACCATCCGCTATGTGCACGCCGAGGACTACTACGCCGACGTGGTGCGCGCCTACCAGCAGAAGTCCTTCGACGTCTTCAAGCGCTACTACCGTTCGCTCGACCTGCTGCTGGTCGACGACATCCAGTTCTTCAACAACAAGAACCGCACCCAGGAGGAGTTTTTCTTCGCCTTCAACGCGCTGATCGAGGCGCGCAAGCAGATCGTCATCACCTGCGACACCTACCCGAAGGACATCTCCGGTCTGGAGGACCGGCTGATCTCGCGCTTCGACTGGGGACTCACCGTGGCGATCGAGCCGCCGGAGCTCGAGATGCGCGTGGCCATCCTGAAGAAGAAAGCCGAGGCCGAACAGATCGAACTGTCCGAGGAGGTCGCCTTCCTGATCGCCAAACACCTGCGCTCGAACGTGCGCGAACTCGAAGGGGCCCTGAAGAAGGTGCTCGCATTCGCCCGATTCCACGGCCGCGACATCAACCTGGAACTGGCCAAGGAAGCGCTCAAGGACCTGCTCGGCGCCCACAACCGCCAGATCACCCTGGAGGCGATCCAGAAGACCGTGGCCGAGTACTACAAGATCAAGGTCGCGGACATGTATTCCAAGAAGCGCAACCGGGCGGTCGCGCGCCCGCGCCAGGTGGCCATGTGGCTCGCCAAGGAACTCACGCCTGCGAGCTACCCGGCGATCGGCGAGTCCTTCGGCGGCCGCGACCACACCACCGTGCTGCACGCCTGCCGCACCATCGCCGAACTGCGCCTGGCCGATCCGACGATCAACCACGACCTGCATGTTTTGATCCAGGTGTTGCGCGGTTGAAAACCCGGTGGCGGATTGTGGACAACCCGGCTTTCAGCCTGGCCGGCCGGATTCATCCACAATTCATCCCCAGAGCCCAGGCCCTGCATCCACAACCGATTTTTCGCATCAAGTGACTGATCTCAATGTACAATTGGCGTTTTCCACAGAGTTGTTCCGCCGTATACTGTTAACAGGAGATTAATAAATGCTCCTAATAAAGACCAAGAGGGAGGAACTCCTCGGGCCGCTGCAGTCGGTGTCCGGCATCGTCGAGAAACGCCACACGCTCCCGATCCTGTCGAACGTGCTGATCGAGCGCACCGGCCAGGATCTGACCCTGCTCGCCACGGACATCGAGATCCAGATCCGCACCGCCGCGCCGGCGGCAGAGGGCGAAACCGCGTCGACCACCGTCGGCGCACGCAAGCTGCAGGACATCCTGCGCGCGCTTCCGGAGGGCACCGAGGTCAGCCTGGTCCTGGACGACAAGCGCCTGCAGGTGCGCGCCGGCAAGAGCCGGTTCAGCCTCCAGACCCTGCCCGCCGCCGACTACCCGCGCATGGCCGCGGGCGACGGGCCGCAGGTGGCCCTGCAAGTCAGCCAGAGGCAGTTCAAGCGCCTGCTCGCCCTGGTCCAGTACGCCATGGCCCAGCAGGACATCCGCTACTACCTGAACGGCCTGCTCATGGTGGTGACCGGCGACGAGCTCCGGCTGGTCGCCACCGACGGCCACCGCCTGGCCTATGCCGCGGAGACGATCGGCGGCGACCATCCCCGCACCGAGGTCATCCTGCCGCGCAAGACCGTGCTCGAGCTGTCGCGCCTGCTCGGCGATCACGACACGCCGCTGGAGATCCGCCTGGGCGGAAACCAGGCCACCTTTGGCTTCGGCGCCACAGAACTGGTCACCAAGCTGATCGACGGCAAGTTCCCGGACTACGAGCGGGTGATACCCCAGAACCACCCCAGGGTGCTGACGCTGGGCAGGCTGCCGCTGCTGCACTCCCTGCTGCGCGCGGCGATCCTGACCAACGAGAAGTTCCGCGGCGTGCGCATCGTGCTCGCGGACGGCGCGCTGAAGGTGATCAGCTCGAACGCCGAGCAGGAGGAAGCCCAGGACGAGCTGGAGGTCGACTACGCCGACGAACCGCTGGACATCGGCTTCAACGTCAATTACCTGCTCGACGTGCTGAACAATGTCGCCAACGAGAACATCGAGCTGCACCTGCACGACTCGAACTCGAGCGCCCTGATCACGCTGCCCGGCAATGCCAGTTTCAAGTACGTGGTCATGCCGATGCGCATCTGATCCGAACCCGCGACCGAAACGCACCAGCCAATCCACAGGGATCATTCATGACGCAGGAAGCCACGCCCGGGCCGAACGGCAACGGCGGCTACGACGAATCCTCGATCCAGCAGCTCGAGGGTCTGGAGGCGGTGCGCAAGCGCCCGGGCATGTACATCGGCGACACGTCCGACGGCACCGGCCTGCACCACATGGTCTTCGAGGTGGTGGATAACGCGATCGACGAAGCCCTGGCCGGCTGGTGCGACGAGATCGTGGTCACCATCCACACCGACAACTCGATCTCGGTCACCGACAACGGCCGCGGCATCCCGACCGGCATCAAGTTCGACGACAAGCACGAGCCGAAGCGTTCGGCCGCCGAGATCGTGATGTGCGTGCTGCACGCCGGCGGCAAGTTCAACCAGAACTCCTACAAGGTCTCTGGCGGCCTGCACGGCGTCGGCGTGTCCTGCGTGAACGCGCTGTCGAGCTGGCTGCGCCTGACCGTGCGCCGCGACGGCCGCAAGCACTTCATGGAGTTCCACCGCGGGGTTCCGGCGGACCGGATGATCGAAGTCGTCGACGGCGTCGAGGTGAGTCCGCTGCGCGTGATCGGCGAGACGCAGAACCGCGGCACCGAGGTGCATTTCTTCGCCGACTCGGAGATCTTCGAGAACATCGAGTATCACTACGACATCCTGGCCAAGCGGCTGCGCGAGCTCTCCTTCCTGAACAACGGCGTGCGCATCAAGCTGGTCGACCAGCGCCAGGGCAAGGAGGAGGACTTCGCTTTCTCCGGCGGCGTGCGCGGCTTCGTCGAGTACATCAACCGCACCAAGACCGTTCTGCACCCGAACGTGTTTCACGCAGTCGGCGAGTCCGGCCTGATCTCGATCGAAGTGGCGATGCAGTGGAACGACTCCTACCAGGAGCAGGTGCTCTGCTTCACCAACAACATCCCGCAGTCCGACGGCGGCACGCACCTCACCGGGCTGCGCGCCGCGATGACCCGGGTGATCAACAAGTACATCGAGGAAAACGAGATCGCCAAGAAGGCCAAGGTCGAGATCTCCGGCGACGACATGCGCGAGGGCCTGGCCTGCGTGCTCTCGGTGAAGATGCCCGACCCGAAGTTCGCCTCGCAGACCAAGATGAAGCTGGTTTCCTCCGAAGCGCGTCCGGCGGTGGAGGAGGTCGTCGCGGCCAAAATCGCTGAGTTCCTGCTCGAGCGGCCGGCGGACGCGCGCACGATCACCGCCAAGATCGTCGAAGCCGCGCGCGCCAGGGAGGCCGCGCGCAAGGCCCGCGAGATGACCCGCCGCAAGGGCATCCTCGACGGCATCGGCCTGCCCGGCAAGCTCGCCGACTGCCAGGAGAAGGACCCCGCGCTTTGCGAACTCTATCTGGTCGAGGGCGACTCGGCCGGTGGCTCGGCCAAGCAGGGCCGCGACCGCAAGTTCCAGGCGATCCTGCCGCTCAAGGGCAAGATCTTGAACGTAGAAAAAGCCCGCTTCGACAAGCTCCTCTCCTCCCAGGAGATCGCCACGCTGATCACCGCGCTGGGCACCGGCATCGGCAAGGGCGAGGACTACAAGCCGGAGAAGCTGCGCTACCACCGCATCATCATCATGACCGACGCCGACGTGGACGGCGCGCACATCCGCACCCTGCTGCTGACCTTCTTCTACCGCCAGATGCCGGAACTGGTCGAGCGCGGCCACATCTACATCGCCCAGCCGCCGCTCTACAAGATCAAGCACGGACGCTCCGAGCTCTACATCAAGGACGACCACGAGCTGAACCAGCACCTGCTGAAGCTCGCCCTGGAAGGCGCCGAGCTGATCCCCGCCGAGGGCGCCGAGCCGATACGCGGCGACGCGCTGGCCCATCTTGCGCGCGCCTATCTGCTGGCCGAGGCGGTGATCCGCCGCCTTTCCGATTATGTCGACTCGGAAGTGCTGCACGCGGTCATGGCCAACGCGCTCGACCTGCGCCTGGGCGACGAGCCGGCCGCCAATGCCAGCGCGGACTCAATCGCCGCGCTGGTCGGCGCCAGCATCCGCGTGCTGCCGCGCTTCGACGAAAAGACCGAGCGCTGGCATTTGCGCATCGAGAAAATCCGCCACGGCAACCTGCGCGTCGGCACGATCGACGAGGAATTCCTGCTCTCCGGCGACTGGCGGCAGATACGCTTGGCGGCCGAGCTCATCTCCGGCCTGATCGCCCAGGGCGCGGTGGTGCGCAGGGGAGAGCGATCGCAGGCGATTCCCACTTTCGCCGAAGCCATGCGCTGGCTGCTGGCCGAGGTCGACCGCAACCTGTCCAAGCAGCGCTACAAGGGACTGGGCGAGATGAACCCGGAGCAGCTCTGGGAAACCACCATGGATCCGAAGACCCGGCGCCTGCTCAGGGTGCAGATCGACGACGCGATCGCCGCGGACGAAATCTTCGTCACCCTGATGGGCGACAACGTCGAGCCGCGCCGCGCCTTCATCGAGGAGAACGCGCTGGCGGCTCGCAACATCGACGTCTGAGTGGGGTCCCGGCCTGGACGCCTTCGTTCGGGGGCACGAATTCGTCCAGGCCGGGTATGGGAATTTTCAGCAAATGCGCGTTGATCAGGCGACGCGCAGGTTCAGACCCGCGTCACCCTGATCGCCGCGGCCCGGCCGCACGGCAGCCGCCCCCTGGCGCAAGCCCGCGAGCGTCCGCTGTATCCCGGCCACGCCAACTGCGTTTCTGAGGAAACCGACGCGCACACCAAAGTGTGCCGCCGACTGACGGAGGAACCTGGCAATGTTTTCGTCCATTTTCGCGCTCCCGAGGTCTTGGTGATCGAATCTTCGGGGTGCGACGCCGAACGCGCGGCGAAACGGATGACGGTCGTTTCTCCGGCGGCCCCGCTGCCCTGCGCCCCTGCGGACGATTAGGCCGGAAGCTTTGCGTCGCCGGCTTTCGCCGGTTTTGCCCTAGCCGCGATCATATGTTCGATCGGCTCGGTGGACCTAGCAGACTTCCGCTCACGACGTGATCCAACTCACATCCAACGGTCCGCCGATTCCGCGCCCAGCCGTATGCAGCATGCGCAATCGTTCCCACGCCACTGGTCCGAAACTGGACGATTTGCCCCACCCCATGAGGGTCATTTCCCCAATAGCCGCCCCCCGGATTCCACGATCCCCTGCTACCGAACCCAATAGTGCGCACCGACAATGGGTTATCATCGTGGGAAAGATACCCACGTCTGGTACGTTTGCTGCTAGGATTAAAGCAAGCGTGCCGGAACCGATGGCCCGCGAACCCGGCGATTCACTCAAGGCACGGAGGACACTCATGCTTCCCGGAACCCGAATACTCGTTATCGACGACGAACCACTGCTCGCCGAAAACCTGCGCGCCTACCTCGAGAAACGCCGAGCCCTGGTCAGGGTCGCCTCGAGTGGCGAGCAGGCGCTGCAGGACCTCGCGGATTTCACCCCGGAAATCGTACTCACCGACTACGCGCTGTCGGGAATGGATGGAATCGAGACGATCCGCCGGATCCAGTCGGAACTCGGGCGCTGCGGCTGCGTGCTGATGACCGCCAGTCCCGCCGAACCGGTCCGCCAAGCGGCGGCCGCAACCGGAGTCCGGACCTTCCTCGAGAAGCCATTCCCGCTGCGCGCGCTCGATTCCGCGATTTCCGGCGCACTGGGCTCCCGCACGCACTGGTCCGACCAGGACCGCCGGAAAAACGCCACACGCCGAGCCTCGGAGCGCCGCGGCGGTCCCGCATTCGGCCTCCCGCCCGCTGGCGGCGAACGGCGGCGGTACGAGCGACGCCGCGACCACCTTCGCCGCCAGGAATCCGGCATGACTGCCGATGCAGACCGTCTCTGAAGCGCGACCTGCGGACCCGAAAAGCCTTTCCCGCGCCCCTGTGGCATAGTCCTGCATGCCCATGAATCGCCGGACGCTCGCTCCATGGCCCGCATCTCCAAATCCGTGCCCCCCGTCGCGCTGCTTGCTGCATTCGTCCTGTTGATCTGCGGCCATTCCGCCGTGCGTGCGCAGACCATCGAGGGTTGCGTCGACGCCGCCGGCGCGCCCGTGCCATCGATCGAGGACGACGCCCTGCCGAATCCGGCCCTGGCGGGCAGCGAAGGCGGCAGGCCGATCCTGCGCTACAACCCCGGCGCCCTGCCGCGGCTGTCGCCGCAGGCCAGGACGTTCTTTTACGCCCACGAATGCGCGCGCATCGCCCTCGGCGTTCCGCACGCCGCGGAGCGCACCGCCGAAGCCGCCAGGCGGGCCGACTGCCAGGCCGTCGCGATATTGCGCGAGTCGAAGCTCCTGGGCGGCGGAGAGGCCGTGGCCAGGCTCGAATCCGAGCTTCGGTTCAGCGATGCGGAGTGGAAGTCGATACCCGGCCCGCGCCGCGACATTCGGCTGACCGACTGCACGGCGCGCGGTGTCCTACGCCTGCCAAGCGCCGCCCCACCCGGCGAGGCGCGCCTGCGCCACGACCGCTGCGTGCAGATCTGCGGCGACCGGCTCTGGCAGTGCCAGAACGCCTGCAGGGAGCCAGGATGCCGCGCCGGGTGCGAGTCGGGCTTCGGCCGCTGCGAATCGGCCTGCGGCCCCCAGCCATGAACCGCCCCGCGTTAATCGCAGCAGTGAGGCCGGCTCTGCGAGTTTGATGTAAATTCCGCTTTCCCCTGCCTGCCCGTTCCCGGGCTGACCCAAACCGTTCCGGAGGATCCCAGTGAATCGCTGGCTGCTGCTTTCCCTGGTTGCGACGCTCTGCGCCGCCGCCTGTACCAAGAAGGACGAACCCGCCGCGACCACTGCCGTCGCGCCCGCCGCCCAACCCGCCGCCCAGCAGTCCGCCTCCGCGCAGGCCCCGAGCACCGGCAAGGTGCTGCAGCTCCAGCACGCCGGCACCTACACCTACGCCGAGGTCGAGGCGGGCAACGGCCAAAAGGTCTGGATCGCGGGCGCCCACATCGAAGTCAAGGAAGGCGACACGGTGCAATGGGGCCGGGCCGAGGCGATGCGCAACTTCAACGCTAAATCGCTCGGCCGGACCTTCGACGAAATCCTGTTCGTGAATGCCTGGGGACCGGTGGGTGGACAAGCGGTGCAGGTCGCGCCCCACGGCATGGACGCGGCGCCGCCGGGGGGTTCGCCGCATCCGCCGATGCCGGCGATGACGATGGCGCCCCAGGCCCAGCCGGCACCCGCAGGCCCGGCCCAGAAGGGCGCGGTGAAGAGCGTGGCGAACGCCGCCGGCTACACCTACCTGGAAGTCGACCAGGGCGGAACCACGACCTGGATCGCCGTCCCCGAGACCCAGGTGAAGCCCGGCGACACGGTGACCTGGGGCGAGGGCATGGTCATGGAGAAATTCAACGCCAAGGCGCTGAACAAGGTCCTCGACCGCATCGTCTTCGCCGGCGGCGTCACCGTCGTCAAGTAGCTTCGTCGCCGGCGCGGGGGCGCCTCAGGGCAGGCGCTCCCAGATCGTCGCCTCCGAGAGCGTGTGCTGGAACTTGCGCCGCGTCTCGCGGATGACGAAGGGCACGGCCAGCGGCCCGCGCACCATCCGGAAGTGCCGCCCGAGGATCTCCTTCAGCCCGTCCAGGGTGGTGAGGTTCTCGCCGTCGCGCTTGAAGCCGCCGATCCACTCCTCGCGCGGCGTGTGCTCGGCGAGCCAGGTGCAGGGCGAGGCGATCAGCAGCAGCCCGCCCGGGTTCAGCCGCTCATGCACCGTCTCCAGGAACTTGCGCGGCGCGTAGAGCCGGTCGATCAGGTTGGCGGCCAGGATCAGGTCGTAGCCGCTGAGGTTCGGCCTCAGGTTGCAGGCGTCCCCCTGCAGGAACTCGACCCGGCCGCGCACCTCGTCCAGGCCTAAGTCGCCCAGCCGCCGTTCCCGGTAGGACACCAGTTCACCCTCGTCGGCCAGGGTGTAGCGGATCACCCCCTGCTCGGCCAACTGCACGCCCAGACCGATGAAGCGCGCGGAGAAGTCGATCCCGGTCACCCGCTCGAAACGCCGGGCCAGTTCGAAACTGGCTCGCCCTGTGGCGCAGCCCAGGTCCAGCGCCTTGCGCGCCGGCCGCCCCTGCATCGCCTCGAGCGCCAGCCGCGCCAGGGCGGTCGGGAAGTTCGGCACGCCGAAATACTCGTCGCCGAAGTGGAACTCCGCGTATTCCGAAAGCAGGCGGTCGGTTTCGTAGCGCGAGGACGGCAGCCGCGCCGGCGCATCCGACACCACGTAGCGCAGGCCGGCGTGCTGGAAGAAGTGCCGCCGGAAGGCGTAGCGCGAGGCGCGCCGGCTCTCGTTGCCGCAGGAGATCCACGAGCCGCCCTTGATGATGTTGTGGCGCTCGTCGAAGGTCGGCGTGGTGAAGTCGTCGTAGATCGGGTGCACCGCGAAGCCGTCGAAGGGATAGGCCGGCGTCTCGGTCCATTGCCAGACGTTGCCGGCCGCGTCGAAAAGCTCGCCGTGGCGGAATTCGGTCACCGGGCAGGACGAGGCCCAGTGGTCCAGGTGCAGGTTGGCCGGCGCCGCCCGCCCCTCCGGCACGTCCGCGAC
>DATMWM010000266.1:0-4331 GCA_035562535.1 Rhodocyclaceae bacterium
CGGCGAGCCGGGAATGATGAGCGGGCCGAACAGTTCCGGCCGGGTCGCGGCCACCATCATCACCGCCCAGCCGGCCTGGCAGTTGCCGATGACGCAGGGCTTGCCCTCGGCGTCAGGGTGCAGGGCGATGACCTTCTCCAGGAACACGGCTTCGGCCCGCATGATGTCTTCGATGGTTTGGCCCGGCATCGGGTCGGGGGTGAAGCCGACGAAATAGGCGGGATGACCGGCGCGCATCGCCACGCCGAGTTCGCTGTCGGCCTTGAAGCCGCCGATGCCCGGCCCGTGGCCGGCGCGCGGGTCGACCACCACGAACGGGCGCTTCTTCGGGTCGATCTTCACGCCGGCCGGCGGCTTGATCCGCACCAGCCCGTAATTGACCGGCCGCTCCAGGGTCCGGCCGTCCACCACCAGCTCGGAGTCGAAACTGAGCACGTGCGGCACCGCCTTTGCCCGCTGTTCGTAGTACTGCTCGCTGCGCTGGCGCAGCACGTCCCAGAACAGGATCGTCCGCTGCCAGCCATCGACCCAGTAATCCAGCGTCTGTTGGGCGAGAGCAGGCAGGCTTTGCTCCGTGAAGGGGGAAGGGGACTTGTCGCTCATCGGTGAACCTCCTCAGGAATCCGGTTTGTCATGGCCGCGCTTCACGTCGCGCGCTCGACCGGGTCGGCGCATGCGCAAGCGCGTACCGCGTAGGTGGACAGCCGCAGCGCGGGCAGGCCAACGACGCCCCCGCTCGCGAGGTCGTACCGCCAGCCGCAGGTTCGGCAGACGACCATCGTGCCCTCGACCGCGCCGGTCGCGAGCGAGGACCCGCAGCGCAGGCAGCCGTCCTCGATGGCATGGACCACCCCGGCGACGTCGAACAGCGCGATCGGCCCGCCGGCAGTCTCGATGCGCAGCCGCGCGCTTGACGCGAGGGGGGAATGCTTCGGCTGATCGCAGAGGTCGGCCATGGGCTATCCGTGGGTCCGAACGCGTGCCGCGGCGCTCGCGGCACAGACGCAGCCTGAACCCCCTGCCGACCGGCGTCTACGCAAATCTGGACAACCTGCCGCCGGGCGTCCGCGGCGCGGCGTCCGGCCGTTTACGAGCGCGGCCGGATTCCCGACAATGTCCGACGGCCGCATTCCGGAGCAAGGAGGGGACTTGGGACAGCACAGGACGAGCCAGGCGGGTCCCCGCCCGACGGAGGGCGAACCGGCGATGCGGCGGGTGGGCGGATTCACGATCGTCCCCGCGCTGATCCGGCAATTCGGCGTCGATCCCGCCCCGATTCTGGCCGTGGCAGGGCTGAATGCGGCGGACCTCGACCGGGCGTCGAACCGGATTCCGCATGAAGCCGCGATGCGCCTGCTGAACGAGGCCGCGGCGCGCACGGGCTGCCCGCACTTCGGCCTGCTGCTCGGGCGCGCGTGGCACCTGTCGGACACCGGCGTGGCCGGCGAGCTCATGCGCGACTCCCCGACCGTCGGCCAGGCGCTGAACGAACTGGTCGTGTACCAGCATCTGAACAGCGATGGTGCGCTGGCCTTTCTCCTGCAGCGCGGCGGCGTCGCCGATCTGGGGTATGCGGTCTACGTGGCCTGCGCCGAGAGCGCATCCCAGCTCTACGATGCGGCGATCGCCGTCGCCGTAAACCTGATTCGCGAGCTCTGCGGCGATGCCTGGTCTCCCTCCGAGGTCTTCCTGGCGCATTCGGCGCCGGCCGATGTCGCGCCCTATCGCCAGCACTTTCGGGCGCCGCTGCGCTTCGATTCGGAGTTCTGCGCGATCCGCTTTCCTTCGAGCTGGCTGGCGCAGCCGATCGAGGGCGCCGACGCGCAGCGCCTGCAGCTTGCACGGGCACGGGCGGAAGCCGCAGACAAGGCGGTCTTCGTCCAGAGGGTGTCCCGCGCGTTGCGCAGGCTGCTCCTGCACGGCAAGAGTTCCGGTGCCGACGTTGCGCTGGCGCTGGCGATGCACCGGCGCACGCTCAACCGCCGGCTCGGTGCCGAGGGCACCACGTTTCAGCGGGTGCTCGACCGCGTGCGCTTTGCGGTGGCGAAGGAGTTGCTCGAGGACTCCGGCGTCGCGATGCACGATATCGCCGCCGCGCTGGGCTACGCCGGCCTCGCCCCGTTCATGCGGGCGTTCCGGCGCTGGACGGGAACCACGCCCGGCGCCTGGAGGCAGTCGGCGCGCTGAGCGCCGTCGCGGGCCAGCCCGCGATCCCGCGGGAGATGTGCCAAAGATCAATGCCTTCCGAGGCAAGGCGAGCTACCGTGAGGCGCTGATTCGAGCATCGGAAAGGACTGCCGCCATGAACGACACGGCCAGCAAAGCGACGGACAGGACGATCACCAGGCTTCTCGCGCCAGGGGTGCTCGGGGCGTACCTGGCTGGAGCCGTTCTCCTCTGCGCGGCCGGCGGGGCGTTGGCCGAACAGGCCGCTCCCCAGGCGCGGGCGCTGCCCACGCAGATCGCCGGAGCGTGGAAGGGGGATTTCGACGGGATGATCGAGCGGCGGGTGGTCCGCGTGGCGGTCCCCTACAGCCGCACGCTCTACTTCAGCGACAAGGGCCAGGAGCGCGGCATTACCGCGGACACCTTGCGCGACTTCGAGCGCTATATCAACCAGAAATACCGCAAGGAACTCGGCAAGCGCCCGATCACGGTGCTGATCCGGCCGACCACGCGCGACAAGTTGCTCTCCGACGTCATGAGCGGAGCGGCGGACATCGCCGCGGGCAACCTCACGGCGACCGCGGAGCGCAAGAAGCTGGTGGACTTCGTCGCGCCGGCCGACCAGAAGCCGGTCTCGGAACTCGTCCTCACCGGGCCGAAGTCGAAGCCGGTCGCGAGCGCCGACGACCTTTCCGGCAGGACGGTCCACGTGCGCAAAGCCTCGAGCTACTACGAGAGCCTGGTTGCGCTGAACGACCGCCTGCAGAAGGCGGGCAAGGCGCCCGCGAAGCTGGTCCTCGTCCCCGACGCCCTCGAGGACGAGGACATGATGGAGATGCTCAACGCGGGACTGCTCGATGCGATCGTGGTCGACGACTGGAAGGCGCGCATCTGGGCGCAGGTGCTGCCGAACCTCGTCGTGAACGAGGGCGCCGCGGTGCGTACAGGCGGCCTGATCGGCTGGGCGATCCGCAAGGACAGCCCGAAGCTGCAGGAGATCGCCGACGAGTACTACGTCAAGCAGATGCAGAAGCAGAACCTGTGGGCGGTGCGGATCAAGCAGTACAACGCGCGGATCAAGCAGATCAAGGACTCGACCGGCGGGAGGGATCGGGAGAAGTTCGAGGGGCTGCTCGAACTGTTCAGCAAGTACGGCGCGCAGTACCGCTTCGACCCGCTGATGCTCGCCGCGCAGGGCTACCAGGAGTCGCAGCTCAACCAGCAGGCCAAGAGCCACGTCGGCGCGATCGGGGTCATGCAGATCATGCCGGCCACCGGCGCGGAACTGAAGGTCGGCGATATCAGGGTCACCGAGTCGAACATCCACGGCGGCGCGAAGTACATGGACCAGCTGATGTCCAGATACCTGGGCGACGCCGACTTCGACGAAACGAACCGCACGCTCTTTGCCTTCGCCTGCTACAACGCCGGTCCGGGCAACATCGCGCGCATGCGCAAGGAAGCCGCGAAGCGCGGCCTCGACGACAACAAGTGGTTCAACAACGTGGAACTGGTCACCGCCGAGAAGATCGGCATGGAGACCACCACCTACGTGCGCAACATCTACAAGTACTACGTCGCCTACAAGCTGTTGGTCGAGGTCGAGGAAGCGCGGAAGAAGGCGCGCGAGGCGATGTGAGCGCCCCCAGGGCCGGGCTGCACCCAGCCCGCCCCCCGCGGGGGGTCAAGGAAACTTGGGGCGGCCCGGTGTTTCCTTGAGGCACAGACTCCCGGGGCCTCGTCACGGCTGCGGCCTGGGCGGCCCCCGGGCAGGAAGCCCGATCGCCTGATCCGCAGAAACCCGGACTTGATCCGACCGCTGATGCGTTATCCCTGCTGGCTGTTCACCGTACCGCTCGCGGGCTGTTCCGATGGCGGTGGCGCAAGTATTGGGAGTCCCCCGAGCAACACGTAGACTCTGTGGACGGCCTGCTCGATCGTGCGCTGCTGGCGTTCGCGTTCGGGACTCAACAGGGTATGCAGGACGGGGTCGACGAAGTGCAAGCCCAACTCTCCGGTGAATTCCACCTGGTCGGTCCCGGGGCCTGCTTCGCGCAGTTCCCGACAGCGCGTAAAGATTCGCCGCAGCGCCTGCAGACCTCCCGACTCCACCGGCCAGTCGATTTCGTCTGCATCCCGCGGGGCGCGCAGGTCCCACCAGGGGC
>DATMWM010000267.1:0-9469 GCA_035562535.1 Rhodocyclaceae bacterium
GTCTGGGCTGTGTTCATCGGCGGTCGGAGTGGAATCGATTACTTCGTGGGGGGGGCCGAGGCGCGCTCGCGCGCGCCCCGTGGCTCGGATGCGCCAAACGTAGCGTTCGCGCGCCGTACCCGCCGTGACTCGTGCAACACAACGCCGCCCGCGCTTTCCGCCTGCGGCAATAGGACACGGAATCCTCCGGGGCGAGGTCGCGGGCCGCCGGCGGATCGGGCACGCCAGGGCGGTGCTATCCTTCGGGCGCGACACAGACCCGAATAGGGTGGGCCGGTCGAATGAGAAGGCTCGAATCCTCGAAGAAGACGTTGCTGCTGGCCGCGCTGCTGACCCTGGTGGTCTGCGCGCTGGTCGCGTCGGGCATCCGGCCCTACGACCGGCCGACCTGGCTGATGGAGGTGGCGCCGGTGCTGATCGCCCTGCCCGTGCTGATCGCCACCCGGCGCCGCTTCGAACTGACCACGCTGGCCTACGTGCTGGTCGCGATCCATGCCTTTGTCCTGATCGTCGGCGGCGCCTACACCTACGCCCGCGTCCCGCTGGGTTTCGACCTGCAGCACTGGCTGGGACTGGCGCGCAACCCCTACGACCGCATCGGCCACTTCGCCCAGGGGTTCGTGCCCGCGGTCCTGGCCCGCGAGATCCTGCTGCGCGCGTCGCCGCTGCGGCCGGGCCGGTGGCTTTCGTTCCTGGTGGTCTGCGTCGCGCTGGCGATCAGCGCCTGCTACGAACTGATCGAGTGGGCGGCGGCGCTCGCGCTCGGCGAGGGCGCCGACGAGTTCCTGGGAACCCAGGGCGATCCCTGGGACACGCAGTCCGACATGGCCATGGCGCTGGTTGGCGCGGTCGCGGCGCTGCTGTTGCTTTCAGGCTGGCACGACCGCCAGCTGGCGGCGCTTTGCGCGGGTCAGCGGGATTGCGTGTCCGGGGCCGCGTCCGGTGACCGGGGCGAGGCGGAAACGCGGCCGAGCGTGAAGTAGAAGGTGGCCCCGGCGTTCGTGGCGCTCTCGGCCCAGATTCGCCCGCCATGCCGGCCGACGATGCGCTTGGCCGTCGCCAGGCCGATGCCGCTGCCCGGATAGTCCTGTACCCCGTGCAGCCGCTGGAAGGGCTGGAACAGCTTGCCCGCGTAAGCCTGGTCGAAGCCGACGCCATTGTCGCGCACGAAGAACACGCGCTGCCCCCTGCGCGGCCTGATGACGCCGAACTCGATGCAGGTGGTCGCCGTGCGCGCCGTGAATTTCCAGGCGTTGCCGATGAGGTTCTGCACCAGCACGCGCAGCAGGGTCGGGTCGCCCACCACCCACATGTCCTGGGCGAGCTCCAGCCGGGCCTCGCGCCCCGGCTCGATCTGCTGCAATTCGGCGAACACCTCGCGGGCGATCAGATCGAGGTGCACCCGCCGGGCGCGCATGTCGAAGCGCGAGATCTGTGACAGGGTCAGCAGGTCGTCGATCAGGTCTCCCATGCGCTGGGTGGCGGCGCAGATCCGGCGCAGGTGCTCCAGGCCGGCCGCGTCGAGCCGGTCGGCATAGTCTTCCAACAGCAGGTGGCTGAATCCGTTGATGCCGCGCAGCGGCGTGCGCAGGTCGTGGGACACGGAATAGCTGAAGCTCTCCAGTTCCCGGAGCGAGGCCTCCAGGTCGCCCGTGCGTTGCCGCACCCGGTTTTCCAGAACGGCGTTCAGGTGGCGGATTTCCTCCTCGGCGTGCCGGCGCTTGGTGATGTCCTCGCTCAGTCCGGCGAAAAGATAGACCCGGCCGGCCTCGTCGCGCAGGGCCAGCACGTGGTTGCGCACCCAGCGCACCCCGCCGTCCGGGCGGACGATGCGGAAGTCGATCGGATACACGCCCTGCAGATCGCGCAGGTCGGGTAGGGCTTTGAGCCGGTGGAGATCGTCGCGATGCACCGCCTGCTGCCAGTCCAGCGGATCGCCCCGCAGGGCCTCCCGCGGGCGTCCGAAGATGCTCTCGTAGGCGGCGTTGATGAAGATCACCCGGCGTTGTTCCGGGGCCGCCATCCAGATGATGAAGGGCAGGTGCTCGGCGAACTGCCTGAAGAGGTTTTCGCGCTCGCGCAGCGCCTGCTCGGCGCGCTTGTGCTCGGTGATGTCCCGCAGGGTTGCGACCACCTCGTCCGGGCCGCTGCGCATCAGCCGCGCCTCGAATCGCCTTGCCGGTTCCTCGGCGGCCGAGGCGAACTCGATGGTCTGCATCTCGCCGGAGTCCAGGGTGCGGTCGATCGCCGTCCGCAACTCCCCGAGGACGGGCTCCGGCAGCCGCAGTTCCGCCAGGTTCTCGGCCGACTCGACCGTGGGCAGCGGCGGCGGCACGCCGCGCGGCCAGGATACGTCCCGCAGCCCCCCGTCGCGCGCAAGGCGCACGACGATGTCGGGAATCGCGTTCAGCAGCGCCCGCTGGCGCAGCGCCGCGGTTCGCAGGGCCTCGTTGGCCGCCT
Source organism: Rhodocyclaceae bacterium (assembly GCA_035562535.1). Lineage (GTDB taxonomy): Bacteria > Pseudomonadota > Gammaproteobacteria > Burkholderiales > Rhodocyclaceae > DATMWM01. The sequence continues at coordinate 2,461 of DATMWM010000267.1, forward strand.
CCAGCTCGGCGGTGCGGGCGAGCACGCGGTCCTCGAGCTCCACGGACAACTCGCGCGCCCGCGTCTCGGCGCGCTTGCGTTCGGTGATCTCGGTGGCGACCCCGAGCACCAGCGGCTCGCCGGAGGGGCCGGTCAGGCGCGTCTTGACCGCCTGGTACCAGCGGATCGCCCCATTCGGATCGGTCAGCGGCTCTTCCAGCTTCACCGTCGCGCCGGTCTCCAGAACCTCCCGGTCCAGGGCCACGAAGCGCTCCACCTCGTCGGCCACCCCGTGCAGTTCCGCGTCGGTGTGGCCGAGGACGTTCTCCGGCGGCAGGCCGAGCGCGGCGGCCGTCGCCGTGTTCGCCAGGAGGTAGCGGCCCGCCGGATCCTTGACGAAGATCGGACTGGGCGAGGTGTCGAGCACGGCCTGGAGGAACTGCTGGGTCCGGCGAAGCTCCTGTTCGATCGACCGGTGCGCGGTCACGTCCTGGGCCACGCCGACGATGCAGCCGACCCGGCCGTCGGCCTCGCGCACCGGGAAAGCGCGGTCGTGGATCCACTTCACGGACCCGTCCGGTCCGACGATGCGGTAGTACTCGTCGTAGCCGCCGTCCGCCTGCCGGGTCAGGGCCGCGTGGGCGATCCGCTCGCGGTCGTCGGGGTGGATCGCGGCGATCCAGTCGCGCGGCGAAGCGTAGAGGGACTCGCAGCTGCGGCCCCAGATGCGCTCGTAGGCCGGGCTGATATAGACCATGCGGTCCTTGTCCGGGGTGGTCATCCAGACCACCTGATCCAGGTTGTCCAGGATGCAGGCGAACCGCGGCTCGTCCGAGGCGGCCTCCAGTTCGCGCAGGCGGCGGCGCAACTGTTCCACCTCGCGGACCAGGTCGTCGCGGGATGGTGGGTGGGGAGCCATCACAATCTCCGGCAGCGGACCGGTTATTCCTTGCGAATAGCCGATCATACCCGAGCGCGAGCCGGTGCACGCGCCCGGGACGCGAAACCTGCCCGGGCGGCCGCCCAGGTCTCAAGGAAACGCCGGGCCGCCCCAAGTTTCCTTGACCCCCGCTGGGGGGCGGGCTGGGCGCAGCCCGGCCCTGGGGGCGCTCAGAGCGGCCGGTGGTCGACCACCCGCCTGGCCTTGCCGACCGAGCGTTCCAGGCTGCCGACGTCCATGATGCGCACCTCGGTGTTGACGCCGATGTAGGACTTCACGTGGTGGCGCAGGGCGTGGGCGGCGTGCTCGCGGTCGGTAGCGGAACAAAGGGCGCAGTCCGCCTTCAGTTCCACCAGGATGGTCAGGGTGTCCAGGTGGCCGTCCCGGTTGACCTCGAGGACGTAGTGCGGCGACAGCCGGGGCTGCTTGAGGATCAGTTCCTCGACCTGGGAAGGGAAGAGATTGACGCCGCGTATGATCAGCATGTCGTCGGTGCGACCTGTGACCTTGGCCACCCGGCGGAAGGCCCGGGCGGTCGGCGGCAGCAGCCGGGTGAGGTCGCGGGTGCGGAAGCGCACGATCGGCATCGCCTCCTTGGTGAGCGAGGTCAGCACCAGTTCGCCCATCTCGCCGTCCGGCAGGATGCGGCCGGTCTCGGGGTCGATGATCTCGGGCAGGAAGTGGTCCTCCCAGACGGTCGGTCCGTCCTTCGATTCGATGCATTCGCAGGCCACGCCCGGCCCGATCACCTCCGACAGGCCGTACAGGTCCAGCGCGTCCACGCCCAGGCGCGTTTCCAGTTCGGCGCGCATCTGCTCGGTCCAGGGTTCGGCCCCGCAGATTGCCCGGCGCAGGCTGGAGGCGGCCGGGTTCAGCCCCTGGCGCTCGAACTCGTCGGCGATGTTCATCACATAGGAGGGCGTGCCGACGATCATGGTCGGCTTGAAGTCCTGGATCAACTGGACCTGGCGCTCGGTCTGCCCGGTGCTGATCGGCACCACGGTGCAGCCCACCCGCTCGGCGCCGTAGTGCACGCCCAGGCCGCCGGTGAACAGGCCGTAGCCGTGGGTGATGTGGATGATGTCGTGCCGCGAGCCGCCCGCCGCGCGGATCGAGCGGGCCATGATGTCCGCCCAGGTGTCGATGTCGCGCGCGGTGTAGCCGACCACGGTCGGCTTGCCGGTGGTGCCGCTCGATGCATGGATGCGCACCACGTCTTCCATCGGCACGGCGAAAAGGCCGAAGGGGTAGGTCTGGCGCAGGTCGTCCTTGGTGGTGAACGGAAAGCGCGACAGGTCCTCCAGGCTGCGCAGGTCGTCCGGGTGCATGCCGGCGGCGTCGAACTTCGCCCGGTAGTGGGGGACGTTCCGGTGCACATGCGCCAGCGTGCGCCGCAGCCGCTCCAGCTGCAGCGCGGCGATCTCGTCGCGGCTCGCGGTCTCGATCGGCTCCAGCGCCTGGGGCGCGGCTCGATGCTCTTTCATTTCCTGGTTTCCCCCGGCGGCCGGTTCAATCCTTCGGACGCTTGTCGATGACCCGCCTGGCCTTGCCGATCGAGCGCTCGATGGTGCCCACGTCCACCACCTTCACCTCGGTGCTGATGCCGATGTAGGACTTGATGTGGTGCTGCAGCGAATGCCCCATCTCCTGCCGGGCGGCCTTGCTGGCGGCGGCAACGTCCGGCTTCAGTTCCACCAGCACCGCCAGTTCGTCCAGGTGCCCTTCCCGGGTGACTTCCAGCACGTAGTGGGGCGAGAGACTCGGCAGCTTGAGGATGAGCTCCTCGATCTGGGTCGGGAAGACGTTGACGCCGCGGATGATCAGCATGTCGTCCGAGCGGCCGGTGATCTTGTCCATGCGCCGGAAGGAACGGGAGGTCGGCGGCAGCAGCCGCGTGAGATCGCGGGTGCGGTAGCGGATCACCGGCAGCGCCTCCTTGGTGAGCGAGGTGAACACCAGTTCGCCGTGGCTGCCGTCCGGGAGCGCCTGGCCGGTGGCCGGATCGATGATCTCCGGGTAGAAGTGGTCTTCCCAGACCGTCGGCCCGTCCTTGCTCTCGATGCATTCGTTGGCCACGCCGGGACCGATCACCTCCGAGAGGCCGTAGATGTCGATGGCGTCGATGCCGAAGCGCGCCTCGATCTCCTGGCGCATGTTGTTGGTCCAGGGCTCCGCGCCCAGGATGCCGATGCGCATGCTGCTCTCCTTCGGGTCGTGGCCCTGGCGCACGAACTCGTCGGCGATGTTCAGCAGGTAGCTCGGCGTGACCATGATGATGTCCGGCTGGAAGTCGCGCATGAGCTGCACCTGGCGCTCGGTCTGGCCGCCGCCGAACGGGATGACCGTGCAGCCCAGGCGCTCGGCGCCGTAATGGGCGCCCAGCCCGCCGGTGAACAGGCCGTAACCGTAGGCCACGTGCACCTTGTCCCCGGGGCGGCCGCCCGAGGCGCGGATCGAGCGCGCCATCAGGTCGGCCCACATCTCGATGTCTGCCTTGGTATAGCCGACCACCGTCGGCTTGCCGGTGGTGCCGGAGGAGGCATGGACCCGGACCACCTGCTGGCGCGGCACCGCGAACATGCCGAACGGGTAGGTGTCGCGCAGGTCCTGCTTGGTGGTGAAGGGGAACCTGGCGAGATCCTCCAGCGACCGGAACTCGTCCGGATGCACCCCGGCCTCGTCGAACTTGCGGCGGTAGTGCGCCACGTTGTTGTAGGCGTGGGTCAGGCTCCAGCGCAGACGGCTGACCTGCAGGGCAGCGATCTCGTCCCGGCTTGCCTTCTCGATCGGGTCGAGGTCCTTGTCGAGCGGGGCTTTGTTCTGCATGTTTCCTCCGGAGGGTTCTGGGTCGTGCGCCGTTCGGCTGCCGCCGGGCCGGCTATTCGGCTTGGTCCTGGGGTCTGGCCACGAATTCGCCCTTGACGCGATGGGACTTGCCGCGGAAGTAGGCGATCGGCTGGCCGTGCTGGTTGCGGACCTCGATGTCGTAGACGCCGGTCCGGCCGGCCAGCACGCGTTCCTCGGCGACGGCGAGCAGGGTGTCGCCGGCGTGGGCCGGCGCGACGAAGTCGATGCTGGCGCCCGAGGCCACCGTGTTCAGGTTGCGGCTGTTGCAGGCGTAGGCGAAGGCGGTGTCGGCCAGGGTGAAGATGATCCCGCCGTGGCAGGTGTCGTGCCCGTTGGTCATCTCCCGCCGGACCTTGAGCTGCATGCGCGCATAGCCCGGCCGGATCTCTTCGAGCTGGATGCCCAGGGCGTGGGAGTTGTGGTCGCGGGCGTACATGGCGCGCCCGACCGCATCCGCGAGCGACTGCGCTTCGTCCTGTTCGATCGTCGGAGCCATCGGTGTACCTGCCGCCTCCTCTTACGGGTAACCCAAAATTGTAACCGCGATCCGCAGTGCCCGCGGGCAACCAGAGGCCGGTTTGCAGGCGCCCGGCGCGGCGGCCGACGGGCTATAACATGATATTATTGCCAATTCGAAATATTCGATCGGCCCCGCAAACGTTCTCCCATGACGCTGCCCGCGCCTTCCGCATCCCGACAGCGCGTCCACCTGCGCTCGATCATGCTCGAAGGTTGGAAGCGGGCCGACGGCCTGTGGGACATCGAGGCCCGCCTGACCGACACCAAGGACCATGATTACCCGCTGGCCTCGGGCGTGCGGCGCCGGGGCGAACCGGTCCACGACATGTGGGTGCGGGTGACCATAGACCGCGGGTTCAACGTCCTCGACGCGGCCGTCTCCAGCGACGCCGTTCCCTATCCCGGCGGCTGCGACGCGATCGCTCCGGCCTACGGGCAGCTCGTCGGCCTGAACCTGACGCGCGGTTTCCGCCGCACCGTGGGCGAGATGTTCGAGGGCGTGCGCGGCTGCTCGCACGTGACCGAGCTGCTGCTCAGCCTGCCCACCGCCGCCATCCAGACCTTCGCCAGCGAAGTGCGCGAGACCGACGACAGCGCGGGCAAGCCGTTCCAGCTCGACCGCTGTCACGCCCTGGAAACGAGTTCGGAGACAGTCCGGCGCTATTACCCGCGCTGGTACCGGAGCAAGAAGACCGGCCAGGCCGGCACAGCAACCCTGCGGCGAGCCCGCATTGACCCAATCGGAACCAACCTCAAGGAAGACGAATGAAGATCCACGAGTATCAGGCGAAGGAGATCCTGCGCAGGTTCGGGGTTACCACCCCGCGCGGCGTCCCCTGCTTTGCGGTCGAGGAGGCGGTGGCGGCGGCGAACCAGCTCGGCGGCAAGGTGTGGGTGGTCAAGGCCCAGATTCACGCCGGCGGCCGCGGCAAGGGCGGCGGCGTCAAGCTGGCGAAATCGCCCGACGAGGTGCGCGAGCACGCGTCGAACATCCTCGGCATGCAGTTGAAGACGCACCAGACCGGGCCCCAGGGCCAGAAGGTGCGCCGGCTGCTGATCGAGGAAGGCGCCGACATCCGCAAGGAACTGTATGTCGGCATGGTCGTCGACCGCGTGACCCAGCGCGTCTGCCTGATGGCGTCCTCCGAGGGCGGCATGGACATCGAGGAGGTCGCGGCCAGGACGCCGGAAAAGATCCACAAGGTGTTCGTCGATCCGGCCACCGGTTTGAAGGACGCCGAGGCCGACGAAGTGTCGCGCAAGATCGGTATCCCGGAAGCCTCGGTGGCGCAGGGCCGCACGGCGCTGCAGGGGTTGTACAAGGCGTTCTGGGACTGCGACGCCTCGCTGGCCGAGATCAACCCGCTGATCCTGACCGGCGACGGGCGCGTGGTGGCGCTGGACGCCAAGATGAACTTCGACTCCAACGCCCTGTACCGCCATGAGGACATCGTGGCGATGCGCGACCTCGACGAGGAGGATCCCGACGAGATCGAGGCCTCGAAGTTCGACCTGTCCTACATCTCGCTCGACGGCAACATCGGTTGCCTGGTCAACGGCGCCGGCCTGGCGATGGCGACCATGGACACGATCAAGCTGTTCGGCGCCGAGCCGGCCAACTTCCTCGACGTCGGCGGCGGCGCCACCACCGAGAAGGTGACCGAGGCCTTCAAGATCATGCTGCACAACCCGAACGTGAAGGGCATCCTGGTCAACATCTTCGGCGGCATCATGCGCTGCGACACCATCGCCACCGGCATCGTCGCCGCGGCGAAGGAGACCCACCTCAGCGTGCCGCTGGTGGTGCGCATGAAGGGAACCAACGAGGACCTGGGCAAGCAGATCCTGGCCGATTCGGGACTGCCGATCATCGCCGCCAACGACATGGCGGATGCGGCGCAGAAGATCGTCGCCGCGGTCGCGGGCAAGTGAAGGAGAGAACAGCATGTCGATACTGATCAACAAGGACACCCGCGTCGTCACCCAGGGCATCACCGGCAAGACCGGGATGTTCCACACCTCCAAGTGCCGCGAATACGCCAACGGCGGCAACTGCTTCGTCGCCGGGGTCAATCCGAAGAAGGCCGGCGAGAGCTTCGAGGGCGTGCCGATCTTCGCCTCGGTGAAGGAAGCCAAGGCGCGCACCGGCGTCAATGCCTCCGTGATCTACGTGCCGCCGCCCTTCGCCGCGGCCGCGATCTGGGAGGCGGTGGAGGCGGACCTCGACCTGGCGATCTGCATCACCGAGGGCATCCCGGTGCGCGACATGATCGAGGTGCGCGACCGCATGCGCAGAGAGAACCGGCGCACCGTCCTGGTCGGCCCGAACTGCCCGGGCGTGATCACGCCGGACGAGATCAAGATCGGCATCATGCCGGGCCACATCCACATGAAGGGCCGCATCGGCGTGGTGTCGCGCTCCGGCACCCTGACCTACGAGGCGGTGGGGCAACTCACCGAGATCGGTCTGGGCCAGTCCTCGGCGGTGGGCATCGGCGGGGACCCGGTCAATGGCCTCAAGCACAAGGACGTGCTCGAACTGTTCATGAATGACCCGGAGACCGACGCGGTGATCATGATCGGCGAGATCGGCGGTTCGGACGAGGAGGCCGCCGCCTACTGGTACGCCAAGGAGTGCAGGAACAAGAAACCCGTGGTCGGCTTCATCGCCGGCGTTACCGCGCCGGCGATGAAGCCGACCACGGGTTTCTTGTTCCTGCACTC
>DATMWM010000268.1:0-2339 GCA_035562535.1 Rhodocyclaceae bacterium
ATACGGGCTTGCGCCCTATCCCACCCTACGCGCCCTCGCGCGTCTCCCGTAGCCCCGTAGGGTGGAATAGCGCCGAAGGCGCGTATTCCACCGCTGCGGCGGACACCGCCCCCCGACGGCGGGATACGGGCTTGCGCCCTATCCCACCCTACGCGCCCTCGCGCGTCTCCCGTAGGGTGGAATAGGCGCGAAAGCGCCGTATTCCACCGCCCGGCCTACTGCTTCACCAGTTCCACCCGGCGGTTCTTGGCCTTGCCGTCTTCGCTGTCGTTGGAGGCGACCGGCGCGAACGGCCCGCAGCCGAAGAACGTCAGGCGCGAGGCGGCGATGCCGTGCTCGCGGACCAGCGCCTGCATCACGGCCTGTGCCCGGCTCTGGGACAGCTTGAGGTTGTGGTCGACCGAGCCGGTGCCATCGGTGTGGCCGACCACGGCGATCTTGAGCTTCGCGTCGCTCTTGAGCAGCTTTGCGATCTCGCCGATGGCCTGGGCCGATTCCGGCTTGATGTCGGCCTTGTCGGTGTCGAAGAGGATCCCGTAGACCGCCGCATGGCCGGTGGCGCGGATGTCGTTCTGGAACACCTCGGCGTTGGCGACGATGTCCTGCTTCATGCCCTGCGTCTGCAAGATGCGCAGGCCGTGCTTGCCGGTGAACTCCGCCGTCACCTCGATCCAGAACTCCTTGCCGTCCTTCGCCAGTTTGAAGGTGGACAGGCTCTTGTCGGAGAACACCACCGTCCCGCCGGCCTTCTCGACCGCATTCTGGAAGTTGCGCATGATCTGCAGCTCGCTCGGCTTCGACTCGAGTTTCGCCTGCGGGTAGTAGTTGATTCGCCAGAACTCGCCCTCGACCGGCGACTTGCTGTCCTTGCCGACCTTGAAGGCGTAGGAATCGAACTGCTTGTGCTGGCAGCTATGGATCCAGTAGTCCGGCATCCGGGTGAACAGGGCGTGGTCCTTGCAGCCGGTGGCGTCCTTCTGCTGGGCAAGCGCGCCCGAGGCCGCGGTGATCAGCAGCAGTGCACCGAACAGGGCCGTCAGCATCTTTTTCATGTGGTGTTTCCTTTCTTTGCGTGCGATTAGCGAGGATTGAAGGGCGTTCCCGTGGCCGCAGGCAGGCGGCCCGCGATGCCGCGCGGCATCATACGCCGCGCCCGCGCGCCCGAATCGGGGATTACGGAGGTGATCGCCAGGCCCGACCGGCAGCCGGCGCGGGACTCGCTCATCCGCGAACGCGCGCCGACTTCGCCGCCGCCTCCGCGCGGCCGAGGTTCCTGACGAAGTAGTGGATCCGCGGCGCCTCGAAGACGACGAGGTAGAGCTTTCCGCCGCGCACCGCGCCGTAGCCCACGCCGCGCATCTCGACCTCGTCGCCCTTGCGCACCCGGGTGAACTCGAAGCGGAAGCCCTCGCCGCCGGCGAACTGCGCCGGCGCGAGCTTGTCCCGCTTGAAGCTGCTGCCGTCGTAGGTCACGAACACCTCGTACATCTCGGCGATCTCGTGCGGCTGCATGGCCGCGCGGAACTTCGGGATCTGCCTGTCCTTGCGCTGCTGCAACTCGGCGAGCGCCTCGCCGTCGCCTACGCCGACGTAGAACGTCAGCCGGTCCAGCGTCAGCCCGTCGGTGGTCCACACCTCGGCCTTAGCCGAGTTGCCGCGCTCGATCCGGTTCCATGCGCTGTCCAGCGTGACCGTCAGGCTCTCGCGCACGGTCACCTCGCCCGGCCCGACCCTGGCCACGGCCGCGCAGCCGGCCATGAACGCGATCAGCATGATGAGCAGGCCGCGCGCCATCTCATTTCCCTTCGTCGAGGTAGGTTCGGATCATCTCGGCGTCCTCGGCCTGCGGCTGCAGCGAAAGATAGCGGCGGAAGGACTCGCGCGCCGCGGCCTCGTCGCCGGCCTGGCGCTGCAGCGTGCCGAGCGACCTGTAGGCCCCGGCAGGACAACCGGGCCGGGACGCGGCCGCCTGGTACTCGGCCAGCGCGCGCTGCGCGTCGCCCTCGGCCCCGCGCAGGCGAAAGGCCTCGCCCAGGAAGTAGCGCAGCTCGCCGTCGTCGGAACTCTGCAGCAACCTCGTCAGCAGGGCGACCGTCTCGCCGGACTTGCGCCGCTTCAGCTCGTCCTCCAGCCATTCCCTGCGGTGCGCCGCGATCTGCGCGCCGTAGGCGGCCGCGCCGGGATCCGCGTCCGTCCCGGCCATGCCCGCGGCGCGCTCGGCCATGACCCTGCTGCGCTCCTCCGGATCCGGGTGGGTGGCGAAGAGCACGCTGCGCCCGCCGGCATCGCCCGACCAGTCCTGCTCGGCCTTGAGCTCCGCGAGCAGTTGCTCCCAGACC
>DATMWM010000269.1:0-2025 GCA_035562535.1 Rhodocyclaceae bacterium
ATCAACATCTGCGCCGACGTTTGGGAGGAGGGGGCGGCCGACGCGGCCCGGCGCGAGGGCGCGGAACTGCTGGTCGCGCTGAACGCATCGCCCTACCACATGAACAAGCAGGCGCGGCGCTACGAGGTGCTGCGCAACCGCATCGAGGACACCGGCGTGCCGGTGCTCTACGCCAACATGGTCGGCGGGCAGGACGAACTGGTCTTCGACGGCGCCTCCTTCGCGCTCAACCGCGCCGGCGCCCTGGTCCACCAGTCCGTATCCTTCGAGGAGGCGCTGGACATCCTGGAATACGCCGACGGCGACCTGGTCGGTTCGACCGTCGCCCCCCAGCAGCCGATCGAGGCCGAGGTCTATGCGGCGCTCACCCTGGGCGTGCGCGACTACCTGGGCAAGAACGGCTTCCCCGGCGCGCTCATCGGGCTCTCCGGCGGCATCGACTCGGCGCTGACCCTGTGCCTGGCGGTGGATGCGCTCGGCGCCGGCAAGGTGCGCGCGGTGATGATGCCCTCGCCCTACACCTCGCGCATGAGCCTGGAGGATTCCCGGGAGATCGCGCGCAACCTGGGCGTGCGCTACGACGAGATCCCGATCGAGGCGGCGATGAAGGCGTTCGCCGGAATCCTGTCCGCCGAATTCGCCGGGCTGCCGGCCGATGCCACCGAGGAGAACCTGCAGGCGCGCATCCGCGGCATGATCCTGATGGCCTTGTCGAACAAGTACGGCAGCATCGTGCTGACCACCGGCAACAAGTCGGAGATGGCGGTCGGCTATGCCACGCTCTACGGCGACATGGCCGGCGGCTTCGCGGTGATCAAGGACATCCTGAAGACCTTCGTCTATCGGCTTTCGCGCTACCGCAACGGCCTGTCGCGCGTGATCCCCGAGCGCATCCTGACCCGCGCCCCGTCGGCGGAACTCAAGCCCGGCCAGCTCGACCAGGACACCTTGCCGGCCTACGAGGTGCTGGACGCGATCATCGAGGCCTACATGGAGCGCGACGAGTCGCCCCGCCAGATCGTCGCCTCCGGCCTGCCGACGGCCGACGTGCGCAAGGTGGTCGGCATGCTCAAGCGCAGCGAATACAAGCGCCGGCAGGCGCCGATCGGCATCCGCGTCACCCGGCGCGGCTTCGGCAAGGATTGGCGCTATCCGATAACATCGCGCTACCAGGACGAGTTCTGAATCGAAACCAGAGGACCAGGCATGAAGAAGATCGAAGCCATCATCAAACCGTTCAAGCTCGACGAGGTGCGCGAGGCCCTGTCGGAGGTCGGCATCACCGGGCTCACCGTCACCGAGGTCAAGGGCTTCGGCCGCCAGAAGGGCCACACCGAGCTCTACCGCGGCGCCGAGTACGTGGTGGACTTCCTGCCGAAGATCAAGATCGAACTGGTGATCGGCGACAACATCCTGGAATCCGTGATCGAGGCGATCGTTAAGGCCGCCCGCACCGGCAAGATCGGCGACGGCAAGATCTTCGTCACCACGGTGGAGCAGGTGGTGCGTATCCGCACCGGCGAGACCAACGAGGCGGCGATCTGAGCCGTCGCCGGGCCGCGTTCAGCCGGCGGCCCTGAGCAGCACGATCACCGCCCCCGCGCCGCCCTCCATGGCGCGGGCCTGGCAGTAGGCGAGCACCTCCAGCCGGTGCGCGAGCCAGGTGCGGACCAGGTGCTTGAGCACCGGTTCGCGCCCCGGCGAGCGCAGCCCCTTGCCGTGGATCACCCGCACGCAGCGCAGCCGGCGCCTGAGCGCCTCGGCGAGGAACCCGGCCAGCAGTTCCCGGGCCTCCTCGCGGGTGGCGCCGTGCAGGTCCAACTGGTCCTGCACCACCCAGCGGCCGCGGCGCAGGTCGCGCAGCACGGTGCGCGGCAGCCCGGTGCGCAGGAAGGCCAGTTCGTCGCCGCCTTCCAGCCGCAGTTCCAGCGGCGCCGGCGCGTGCAGCGACTCCTCGAGCGCGGCCCGTTCGTCCGCCAGGTGCTGCCTCGGGATCGGGGCGGGCCGCGGCGGCTCGATATGGAC
>DATMWM010000270.1:0-7743 GCA_035562535.1 Rhodocyclaceae bacterium
CCGTGGCCGCCATGAGCTTCCATTTCGGCAACGAGGAGTGCCGGGTCACGGCCAGCGTCGGCATCGCCATGTATCCGGCCCACGGCTGCGCGGTCACCGAGCTGTCCGGGCGCGCCAGGCTGATCATCTCGCCCTCCGAACTGTCCGGCGCCAGGATCGCGAACTCGTCGCCGCCGACCCGGAAGAACATCTCGTTGCGGCGGACCACGCCGCCCACCGCGGCCGCCAAGTCCATCAGCACCCTGTCCCCGGCCTGGTGGCCGTGGCAGTCGTTGATCGGCTTGAAATTGTCCAGGTCGATCATGATCAGGCCCATCCGGTCGCCGCGGCGGGCGGCGTCCGCCAGCATGCGCCCGGCCTCCTCGTAGAAGCGCCGCCGGTTGAACAGGCCGGTCAGCGGATCGCGCTCGGCGAGCCGGGTCAGCCGGTCGGCGATGCGCTTCTGCTCGGTGACGTCCTCGAACAGCCAGAGCCGGCCGATGTGCTCGCCCGGCCGCTCGCCGGGCACCATCGCCGAGAGGTCGCGCAGCGTGCGTCCGTCGGTGAGCAGGAACTCGTGGGGCGTGCTGGTCTCGGTGCGCTCGACCACCGCGGCGAAATGGCGCCGGTAGGCGGCGTCGTCCGCGCGCAGCGAGGCGGTGCGGGCGAGCAGCGTTTCCTCGCGCACGCCGGTCAGGCTGGCCGGCTCGGGCACGCCCCAGATCTGGTAGAGCGCCTTGTTGCCGTAGAGCACGCGGCCGCGGTCGACGAACAGCACGCCGACCTGCATCACGTCGAGCAGCGCGCCCAGCCTGGCGCGCTCCTCGTTCGCCCGGGTGAGATAGAAGTCCTTCAGGCCCTGGGTGCGCCGCAGCTCCGCCACGGTCTCCAGCAGCCTGGCCTCGGCTTCCTTGCGCGCCTGTATGTCGTTCAGGGACACGCGCAGGCCCAGGTCCCGACCCTCGCCGTCTCGGACCGCCTGCCAGTTCGCCGAGACCCAGACCAGCTCGCCGTCCTTGCGCGCCAGGCGCAGCTCCAGGTTGTCCCCAGGGGCCCCCTTGAACGCGCGCGCCGCCTGCTCCTCGACGTAGCGGCGATCCTTCTGGTAGACCAGCATCTCGATCGGATTGCCGGCGAGCACGCATTCCAGCGGGGTGTAGCCGGTGATCCGCTCGATCGAGCGGTTGATCCAGACCAGGCGGCCGCGCGGGTTGAACCACATCTCGACGCCGTAGGCATATTCCGCGATGGCGCGGAAGCGCGCCTCGCGCGCCGACAGGTCGTCGTAGCGCGACCGCGCGGCGGCCACCGCCCGGACCGCGGCCTGCGTGAGCTGCCGGATCTCCGCCGGCCCGCGGTTGCGGATAGGGCCGGGCGCCTGGCCCGCGCCCAGCGCGGCGAGCGCGCGGACCATGGGCTCGAGGCGGCGCATCAGGGTGCGCCCGACCAGATAGGCCGCGGCGGCAGCCACCGCCGTGACGCCAGCCGCGCCGGCCAGGCCGGCGGCGTCCGGCGGCCGGCCCAGGGTGGCCATCAGCAGCGCGGACAGGATCGCCACCAGCGCCCCGACGATCAGGGCCAGCCGGGCGCCGAGCATGTGCGGCTTCAGGTCGGACGGCATGGCGGGGCGCGCCGCGCGCTCTACACGGGTTTGATCAGGACCTTGGAGCGGCGCTGATAGTTGTAGAGGTCGCGCTTGCTGGCCGGCAGGGCATCGACGGCGGCCTCCCGGAAACCGCGCTCGATGAACCAGTGGGCGGTGCGCGTGGTCAGCACGAACAGCCGCTGCAGGCCGGCGCGCCGGGCCCGCGACTCGATGTGGCCCAGCAGCGCCTCGCCGTGCCCGGCCCGCCTGTGCTCGGGCCGCACCGCCAGGCAGGCCAGCTCCGCCGCCCCCTCGTCGCCGAAGGGGTAGAGCGCGGCGCAGCCGACGATCATGCCGTCGTCCTCGAGCACGCTGAACCGCCCGATCTCCATCTCGAGCAGTTCCCGGCCGCGGCGCACCAGCGTGCCGTCGGCCTCCAGCGGGGCGATCAGCGAGACGATGGCGCCGACGTCCTCGACCGAGGCCTCGCGCAGCACGGCCAGCGATTCGCGGGTGACGACGGTGCCCACCCCCTCGCGGGTGAAGAATTCGAGCAGGAGGCCGCCGTCGATCTCCCGGCCGATCAGGTGGGCGCGGCGCACGCCGTCGCGGCAGGCGCGGATGCAGCAGGGCAGGAACAGCGCGAGGTCCTCGGTGAGCCGTTCGGGCCGGGCGAGCAGCTTCTCGGCCTCGTCCGCGGTCAGAGCCTCGACCAGGCGCCCTTCCTCGTCGGTCACGCCGCGCGCGTCGCAGAGGAAGATCAGCTTCTCCGCCTTGAGGGCCGTGGCCACGTGCTCGGCGACCTCCTCGACGGACAGGTTGAAGATCTCGCCGGTGGGCGAGACGCCGAGCGGCGAGATCAGCGCGACGTTCTCCTGGTCGAGGTCGGCGGCAATCTCCTCGGCGATCACCTTGCGCACCGCGCCGGTGTACTGGTAGTCGATCCCGTCGACCACGCCCACCGGCTTGGCCACCACGAAGTTGCCGCCGGTGATGCGCATGTAGGCGCCGGCCATCGGCGTGTTCGGCAGCCCCTGCGAGAGCAGCGCCTCGATTTCCAGCCGGGTCACGCTGGTCGCGGCCTTGACGCACTCCAGCGCCGCGGCGTCGGTCACGCGCAGCCCCCTGTGATAGCGCGGCTGCAGGCCGCGGCGCGCCATCTCCTCCTCGATCTGCGGGCGGGCGCCGTGGATCAGCACCAGCCGGATGCCCAGCGCGGCCAGCAGGTTGCAGTCCTGGGCGAAGGCGGTGGCCAGCGGGCCCACCGCCACTTCGCCGCCGAAGGCGATGACGAAGGTGCGCCCGCCGAAGGCGTGGATGTACGGGGCGGCGGCCCGCACCCATTCGACGAAACGCTGCGTCGGCTCGGTTCTGTCCATGATCCGGAATCTGTCAGTCCAGCGCCTGCTCGATGCGCTCGCACAGGGTCTTGAGCACCTTTATGCGGGCGAAATACTTGTTGTCGGCCTCCACCAGCGTCCAGGGGGCGATCTCGGTGCTGGTGCGGTCGATCATATCGCACACGGCGTGCTCGTAGCCGTCCCACTTCTCCCGGTTGCGCCAGTCCTCGTCGGTGATCTTGAAGCGCTTGAAGCGGGTCTTCTCGCGCTCCTGGAAGCGCTTGAGCTGCTCCTCCTGGCTGATGGCCATCCAGAACTTGGCCACGACGATGCCGTCGCGCACCAGTTGATCCTCGAAATCGTTGATCTCGGCGTAGGCGCGCATCCAGTCGGGCTCCGCGCAGAAGCCCTCGACCCGCTCGACCAGCACGCGTCCGTACCAGGACCGGTCGAAGATCGCCACCCGGGCCTTGCGCGGCACCTGGCGCCAGAATCGCCACAGGTAGGGCTGGGCGCGCTCCTCCTCGGTGGGCGCGGCGATCGGGATTACGCGGTACTGGCGCGCGTCCAGCGCGCAGGTCAGGCGGCGGATCACCCCGCCCTTGCCGGCCGCGTCCATGCCCTCGAGCACGACCGCGACGGCGTGGTTGCGGAAGCGCGCGTGGCGGCTGAGCATGGCCAGCCGGCCCTGGCATTTCTCGAGCTGCTTCGCGTAGTCCTCCTTGGCGAGCTTCTGCCGCAGCACCAGGGTGTTCAGCAGATCCCGGGTGTCGGTCGCCGGCGGCAGCGGCGCTGCATTGACCCGCGAATGCCAGCCCCGCTCCTCCTGGGCCAGGCGCTTGCGCATGGCATCGAGCAGGATCCTGCCCACCGTGACGTAGCGGTAGCGGGCATCCGCGCCCTCGACCACGATCCAGGGCGCGTGGGCGCTGCTGGTGTGGCGCAGCACGTGCTCGGAGACGGCGCGGAAGCGGTCATACATCTTGTACAGCTCCCACTCGTGGTCGGTGACCCGCCAGGCGCCATCCGGATCCTTGGACAGGGTCTTGAGCCGGTCCTTCTGGGCCGACTTGGAGAGGTGGAACCAGAACTTCAGGACCAGCACGCCTTCCTGCGCCAGCATCGCCTCGAAGCGGTTGATCTCCTCGATGCGCTGGTCGAGCTGGGCGGTCTTGCACTCGCCGCGGGCGTGGCGCAGGATCGGATCGCTGTACCAGTTGCCGAAAAGGATGCCGACCTTGCCCTTGGGCGGCAGCGCCTGCCAGAAGCGCCACATGAAGGGCCGCTCGCGCTCCTCGTCGCTGGCATCGGCGAAGGCGTGGGTCAGGATGTGGCGCGGGTCCATCCAGGCGTTCAGGATGTTGACCGTCTCGCCCTTGCCCGCGCCTTCCACGCCGTTGATCAGGATCAGGACGGGAAATTTCTTGAGCGCCCCCACGTCGTACTGGGCGTCCAGCAGGTCGGCCCGCAGCACGGGCACCGTCTCGTCGTAGCTCGCCTTGTCGATCTTGTGGCCGAGCTCGGCGGATTCGAACATCGCGCCTCCCTTCGACTTTCCTGTTGCCTGCGCCGCGTTCTAGAAATCCCCCCAAAGGGCCAGCATCGCGGCGATCGCCGCCAGCCCCGCCGTCTCCGTGCGCAGCGTACGCGGCCCGAGCGATACCTGCTCGAAGCCGCAGGAGCGGGCGGCGGCCAGTTCGTTGTCCCCGAAGCCTCCCTCCGGCCCGACCAGCAGGATCACCCGGCCGGCCGGTCGCGGCAATTCGGCGAGCCGCCGCGGCGCGCCGGGCGCCAGCACGATCCGCGCCGCCTCGTCCTGCGCCGCGGCCGCCAGGAAGTCTGGCAGCCTTTCGAGGTCCGCGACCTGCGGCACGCGGTTCAGCCCGCACTGCTCGCAGGCGGACACGGCGACCTCGCGCAGGTGCGCGACCCGCCTGGCCGAGCGCTCGCCGGACAGGCGCACCACGCAGCGCTCGGTCTCGAGCGGCGCGATTCCCGCGACCCCGAGTTCGGTGGCCTTCTGCACCAGCCAGTCCATCTTCTCGGCGGCCACCAGGGCCTGGGCCAGGGTGACCACCAGGGGCGGCGCACGGTCGGCCGGTTCGTGGCGCAGCAGCGCGACCCGCAGCGCGGCGCCGGCCGGCTCGATCCGGCCGGCATACTCGCCGCCGCCGCCATCGAACAGGACGACATCATCGCCGGCGCCGAGCCGCAGCACCCGCAGCGCATGGTGGGCCTGGCGCGGCGGCAGGACGACCGTGCGGCCGGAAGACAGCGGGCCGTCGAAAAAGAGCCGTGGAACCATCGTGATATTATAGGGCGCCCCTTTAACCGAATTGCGCGCCCCACGATGGTCAGTCTCACCACCCCGGTCTGCGACTTCGGCTGGAAGGCCCCGGACTTCGATCTTCCGGGCACCGACGGTCGCCGCCATTCGCTCGCTTCGGCCCGCGGCCCGAAGGGCCTGCTCGTGATGTTCCTGTGCAACCACTGCCCCTACGTCAAGGCGGTGATCCAGCGCATCATCCGCGACGCGCGCGAGCTGCGTGAGCACGGCATCGGCTCGATCGCGATCATGTCCAACGATCCGGCGGACTATCCCGAGGACTCCTGGGAGAACATGCAGCGCATCGCCCGCGAGCTGGACTTCCCCTTCCCCTACGTGCTCGACGAGACCCAGGCGGTGGCGAAGGCTTACGGCGCCGTTTGCACACCGGATTTCTTCGGCTTCGACGCCGGGCTCGGCCTGCAGTACCGCGGCCGGCTGGACGCCTCGAAGAAGGAGACCGCCCCCGCGGATGCGCGCCGCGACCTGTTCGAGGCGATGGTCGAGGTGGCGCGCACCGGAAACGGTCCGCGCGAGCAGATTCCGAGCATGGGCTGCTCGATCAAGTGGAAACAGGAATAGGCGGCCAGGCGGCGAACCTGTCGCCCCGGCTCGCGGCGCTGGTGTCCACGGTGCGCGAGCTGGCGCAGGCCATCATCATGCCGCACTACCTCTCGGCGGTACGCCGCCGCAAGGAGGACGGCAGCTTCCTCACCGAGGTCGACCTCAAGGCGCAGGCCGCGCTGGTGCGCAGCCTCAAGCGGATCGTGAACTGCCCCGTGCTCGGCGAGGAGATGTCCGGCGAGGAGCAGCTCGATCTGTGGGAGGGCGGCGCCGACGGCCTGTGGTGCATCGACCCGATCGACGGCACCACCAATTTCGCCGCGGGCATCCCGTTCTTCGCGGTCAGCGTGGCCTTCATGCGGGCGGGGCGCTCCGAGATGGGCGTGGTCTACAACCCGGCCACGGACGAGGCCTTCTTCGCCGAGCGCGGCGCCGGCAGCTTCGTGAACGGCAATCAACTGCCCCTGCGCGCATCGCCCGGCGTGCTGGCCGACTGCGTGGCCGGCGTGGACTTCAAGCGCATCCCCAAGCCGCTGGCCGACCGGCTGGCCCTGCATCCGCCCTACCACTCGCAGCGCAACTTCGGCTGCAGCGCGCTCGAGTGGTGCTACGTCGCCGCGGGCCGCCTCGATCTCTACCTGCACGGCGGCCAGATGTTGTGGGACTACTGCGCCGGCCGGCTGATCCTGGAGGAGTCCGGCGGCGCGTTCTGCTCGCTGACCCACGACGACTTCGACGCGGACAACCTGTGGAAGCGCTCGGTCATCGCCGGTTCGAACAAGGCGCTGTTCGCCGGCTGGCGGGACTGGATCCGCACGCACGACTAGCTTTGGGGCAGCGGCCATGAGCGGCACGCTGGAGAGCTACGACGCGCTGCCTTACGAGGCGGTGCCGATTCCGGAAACCCATCCCGACCATCTCGCGGCCCTGGCCGGCCTGGCCGGGCACGCTGCGCCGGATCCGGCCGCCGCGCGCATCCTCGAACTGGGCTGCGCCGAGGGCGGCAACCTGATACCGATCGCCTTCTACTGGCCGGGCACGCGCTGCACCGGCCTGGAACTGTCCCGCTCCCAGGCTGCGGCCGGGCAGGAACTGGCGCAAGCAGCCGGCCTGGACAACTGCCGCATCCTGCACGCGGACCTCGCCGCCCCGCCGGAGGGATTCGGCGAGTTCGACTACATCGTCGCCCACGGCGTGTACTCGTGGGTGCCGGAAGCGGTGCGCGAGTCCCTGATCGCGCTGTGCGCCAGGCACCTCGCCCCGCAGGGCATCGCCTACGTGAGCTTCAACGTCATGCCGGGCTGGAGCTCGCGGCTGGCGCTGCGCGAGTCGCTGCTGCGTGCGACCGCCGGCGCGGCCGGTCCGCGCGCGCGGGCCGCCGCCGCACGGCAGCCGCTCGCCGATCTGGCCCGGCGTTTCGGCGAGACGCCGCTGGCGGCCCACCCGGACCTCGAAGCCGAGATCGGCTTCCTGCTGCGCGCCTCGCCGTCCTATCTCTTCCACGAGTACCTGGACGAGACCAACGAACCGGAGACCTTTGCCGCGTTCCGGGAACGCGCGGGGCGCCACGGCCTGCGCTGCCTGTGCGACGCCGGCCCGGGCACCTGCGCCCGGGCCTGGGGCCGCGACCACGACGATGGCATGGACGAGGACGGCTTCGACGCCCGGACCGGCAACCGCTTCCGCCGCGCCCTGCTGGTCCGCGCCTCGGCGCCGCCCACCGGTCCGGTCGAGCCGGCCTGCTGCGCGGACGTCCGCAGCGACGAGGAACTCGACCTCGCCGCGATCGCGCCCCAGGACTTCGTCAACCACCGGGGCGCGCGCGCGACCGTTTCGCTGCCGCGCACCAAGGCGGCGCTGATGGCTCTGGCCATGGTCTATCCGGACAGCCTGTCCCGGCCGGAACTCGACCAGGCGGCCGACCAGATCCTCGGTCACTTCGGCGTCGA
>DATMWM010000271.1:0-5086 GCA_035562535.1 Rhodocyclaceae bacterium
GAACAGGATGATGCGGCCCTCGTCGGCCGCCACTTCCTTCAGCACGGCTTTCAGGCGTTCCTCGAACTCGCCGCGGTACTTGGCGCCGGCGAGCAGGCCGGCCATGTCCAGCACCAGCACCCGCTTGTGCTTCAGCGTCTCGGGCACCTCGCCGTTGACGATGCGCTGGGCCAGCCCCTCGACGATGGCGGTCTTGCCGACGCCGGGTTCACCGATCAGCACCGGGTTGTTCTTGCTGCGGCGCTGCAGCACCTGGATCGCGCGCCGGATCTCGTCGTCGCGGCCGATCACCGGGTCGAGCTTGCCCTGGCGGGCGCGGGCGTCGACAGCCAGGAGGCGGAAGGGCAGCGCGAGGCGCTCAAGAAGTACACGATCGACCTCACCGACCGCGCCCGCCAGGGCAAGCTGGACCCGGTGATCGGCCGCGACGACGAGATCCGCCGCGCCATCCAGGTCCTGCAGCGGCGCACCAAGAACAACCCGGTGCTGATCGGCGAGCCGGGCGTGGGCAAGACCGCCATCGTCGAGGGCCTGGCGCAGCGCATCGTCAATGGCGAGGTGCCCGAGACGCTCAAGGGCAAGCGGGTGCTGTCCCTGGACATGGCGGCGCTGCTCGCGGGCGCCAAGTACCGCGGCGAGTTCGAGGAGCGGCTGAAGGCCGTGCTCAAGGAGATCGCCCAGGAGGAAGGCCGCATCATCGTCTTCATCGACGAGCTGCACACCATGGTCGGGGCGGGCAAGGCGGAAGGCGCGATCGATGCCGGCAACATGCTCAAGCCGGCGCTGGCGCGCGGCGAGCTGCACTGCATCGGCGCCACCACCCTGGACGAATACCGCAAGCACATCGAGAAGGACGCCGCGCTGGAGCGGCGCTTCCAGAAGGTGCTGGTGGAGGAGCCTTCGGTCGAGGCCACGATCGCCATCCTGCGCGGCCTGCAGGAGAAGTACGAGCTGCACCACGGCGTGGAGATCACCGACCCGGCGATCGTTGCCGCGGCCGAGCTCTCGCACCGCTACGTCACCGACCGCTTCCTTCCGGACAAGGCGATCGACCTGATCGACGAGGCCGCCGCGCGCATCAAGATGGAGATCGACTCCAAGCCGGAGTCCATGGACAGGCTCGATCGCCGCCTGATCCAGTTGAAGATCGAGCGCGAGGCGGTGAAGAAGGAGACCGACGAGGCTTCGCGCAAGCGCCTGCACCTGATCGAGGAGGAGATCGGCCGCCTGGAGAAGGAATACGCCGACCTGGACGAGATCTGGCGCGCCGAGAAGGCGGTGGTGCTGGGCGCCCAGCACATCAAGGAAGAGATCGACAAGCTCAAGCTGCAGATGGAGGAGGCCAAGCGCAAGGGCGACTGGCAGGCCATGTCCGAGATCCAGTACGGCCGGCTGCCGCAACTCGAGGCGCAGCTGAAGAAGGCGGATGCCGCCGAGCCGGCCGAGAAGCCGAAGCTGCTGCGCACCCAGGTGGGCGCCGAGGAGATCGCCGAGGTGGTCTCGCGCGCCACCGGCATCCCGGTGTCCAAGATGATGCAGGGCGAGCGCGAGAAGCTGCTCCTGATGGAGGAGCGGATCCACAGGCGCGTGGTCGGCCAGGACGAGGCGGTGCGGCTGGTCTCGGACGCGATCCGCCGCTCGCGGGCCGGCCTGGCCGACCCGAACCGGCCGTACGGCTCGTTCCTCTTCCTCGGCCCGACCGGCGTGGGCAAGACCGAGCTGTGCAAGGCGCTGGCCGAGTTCCTGTTCGACTCGGAGGAACACCTGATCCGGGTCGACATGTCCGAGTACATGGAGAAGCACTCGGTGGCGCGGCTGATCGGCGCGCCGCCCGGCTACGTCGGCTACGAGGAGGGCGGCCATCTCACCGAGCAGGTGCGGCGCAAGCCCGACGCGGTTATCCTGTTCGACGAGGTGGAGAAGGCCCACCCGGACGTGTTCAACGTGCTGCTCCAGGTGCTCGACGACGGGCGCATGACCGACGGCCAGGGCCGCACGGTGGACTTCAAGAACACGGTCATCGTCATGACCTCGAACCTGGGCTCGCAGATGATCCAGCGCATGGCCGGCGACGACTACCAGGTGATCAAGCTGGCGGTGATGGGCGAGGTGAAGACCTTCTTCCGGCCGGAGTTCATCAACCGGATCGACGAGGTCGTGGTGTTCCACGCCCTGGACGAGCGGCACATCCAGGACATCGCCCGCATCCAGCTGGGCTACCTGGGCCGGCGGATCGCCAGGCTGGAGATGGCGCTCGACGTGTCCGAGGCGGCGCTGGCCGAACTCGCGAAGGCGGGCTTCGACCCGGTCTTCGGCGCGCGGCCGCTCAAGCGGGCGATCCAGGAACAGATCGAGAACCCGCTGGCCAGGCAGATCCTCGAAGGCCGCTTCGCGCCCAAGGACACGATCCGGGTCGACGCGAGGAACGGCGTGATCGAGTTCCAGCGGCAGGGGTGAGCGGCGTTCGCTGGTTGCTTTGCGGGCGCCACCGCTGGCGGCGCCCGGCTATGCCAGTGCGGCTGATACGGGCGCCAACCCTTGAACTGGACGTCGTTTGCGGCACAGAACGGTCTTTCACCGTTGAAAACTCAGTTAACCCCTTCCAACGCGGAGAGCGCAAAGACGCAGAGCGCGCGGAGAAGGCAAACCCGGCCTCAGCTTTCGGGTGGTTCACTGGCCCTGCGTAGTTCTTTGCGGGCTCAGGGTTTTCTCCGCGTTCTCCGCGTCGGTGCGGTCATTAGGCTCACTTGTTCTGACTTGGGTCTTCGAGCCTCATGACACCTGCCACCGCTCGCACAGTCACAAATGAAGCGCGGTTCAAGCGGCTGGAAGATCCCGCGAGCGATTTCCCCTTCTACAACGGGGCGCCCGCGTCCATCTCGAACCGGCAATGGCTGTTCGTGGTGGCGATGGTCGTCGTCGGCTTCCTGGTGCTGGCCTTGCCCAATCCCTGGCCGAAAGGCACTTTCTGGCAATTCATCCCGGCGATATTGATGCCGGGCATTCCGCTGGCCGCCTTGGCGTATGTCGCGCCAGGCCACTGGAAGGCGATCTTCGGCAAGGTGGGCGGCCGCGAGGTGAAACTGATGCTCGGCTTCGCCTTGCTCAACATCGTCGTGAGCATGAGCGTTGGCGCCATCCTCCACGCCCTGACCGAGGTCACGCCGAACGCCTCGACGGCGCAATTGGGCGGTCTCGACATGGCGGCGCGCATCGCCTTCTTCGCCAAGACCATCCCGCAACTTTTCGGCGAGGAAGTGATCACGCTCCTGCCGTTTCTGGCCCTGCTGCAGTGGTTCTCGAAAGGCTTCGGCATGGGGCGCAAGGGCGCGATCGTCGGGGCATGGCTGATGACGTCCGTCATCTTCGGCCTCATCCATCTGCCCACCTACGACTGGAACTGGATCCAGTGCATCGTCGTCATCGGCTCCGCGCGCATGGTGCTGACGCTGCCGTGGATCATGACGAAGAACATCTGGGTATCCACCGGGGCGCACATCGTCAATGACTGGCTGCTGTTCACCATGAGCCTGTTCGGCGCCGGCCTGGCTGGCAAGGTCTGAACGGCATCACCTAAACTCTCCGGCAGGGCTCGATCCGGTCACTGGATTGTGTGGTGATTCTCCGTTTCTCAATCCAAGGGAGTCGTGAATGAGCAAGTCGGTTAGATCCCGCGTGGCCCGGTTCGCCACATCTTCAGCATGCGGAAGGCCAACGACCGTGAGCAAACCCGCCTCGCACCGTACCTTGAAGTCTGACCTGGCCCGGGTCGACGCCCAACGCAGCAAGCCCGCGGAGTACAGGGAACTGCCGGAACTGACCGACGAGATGCTCGCTCGGGCGGTGGTGTGGAAGGGCGGGCGCCCGCGTTCGGCCAATCCGCGCCAAATGATCTCCCTGCGCCTGCCGGCCGACGTCATCGCCCGCTGGCGTGCCACCGGTCCGGGCTGGCAGACGCGCATGGCGGAATGCCTCAGCCAGGCGGCTGTAGGTGCAGGGGGCAAGAGCGACGACTGACGCTTCCTTTGGGGGTCGCCGGAAGCGGCTACGGCGTTGCGGACCTCAGGTGCGCAGGGTGGCGGTGAGCCGGAGCGGGTTGGCCAGCAGGTCGAGCGCGGCGATGATGTCCGGGACGATGACGTCGGCCGCCAGCACGGCTTCCCGGGCCGCGCCCTCGCCCTGGATCACGGCGATGCCCAGGGCGGCTTCCTCGAGCATCAGCGCGTCGTTGCGGCCGTTGCCCACGGCCACGACCCGGGCCGCGCCGAGTTCGCGCACGTAGTCCCGCTTGGCGAGGTGCTGCTCGCTCGGCGGCACGATCGAGACGCGGCAGGGCAGCGAGGACCAGGCGTCCACCACGGTGTCGAAGGTGTCGGCGGTGATCAGGTGGATCGAAAAAGTTTCCGAGAGCGCCTGCAGCCGCCATTCGACGCCGTCGATGATGTCGCCGTCCAGGGCCAGCGTGCCGTTGTAGTCCAGCACCAGGTGTTCCAGTTCCAGCGGGGCGGCGCCGGGGATGTTCAGGTTGAGCATCGCGATCTCCCGCGCTTCAGAACGGCAGCCGCCGGCGCGGCGGGTTCGGTTCGCGGCCGTGCGGCGGCTTCGTGGCGACGACCGGCTTGCGCGCGAGATTCTTCTCCTCGCTGGCGAACACCACCTTGCCGTGCAGCACGCAGCCGCGCATGCCCGGATCGCAGACCGCGCCCTGCACGTGCTGGCAGATTCCGTTCAGGTCGTGGGGACAGGACCAGCCGCTGGTCATGGGGAACTCCTTGGGAATGCATGCTGCGGCATTCTACGCCGGCCGGCTGGGATCCGGGCCCCCGGGCGAGGCTTCGGTGACCGTGGTCACAGAGCCGGCCGGGGTTCAGCGCGCGTGCGCGGCAGGCAGGTAGTCGGCCCGGCGCATCGCCTCGCGCGCTGCCGGGCCGCGCAGGAAGTCGACGAAGGCCCGGACCGCGGGCGAGGGCCGGGCGGCGTGGATGACGAACAGGTTCTTGGACCAGGGGTAGCTGCCGAGCGTGCGCAGCAGGCCCAGCGTGGTCGGGCACAGGGCGCCGGGCACCTTGCCGGCGAGATCCAAGGT
>DATMWM010000272.1:0-5347 GCA_035562535.1 Rhodocyclaceae bacterium
TTCCTCGGGCGTCCTGGTGGCCAATCCGCCGTACGGCGCGAGAATCGGCGAGAGCGAGGAACTGGAGCGCTTCTACCCTAGGCTGGGCGATGCGCTGAAGCGCGGCTTCGCCGGGTGGCGCTGTTACTTCTTCTCGGCGGACAAGGCGCTGGCCAGGCTCATCGGCCTGCGCTGCTCGCGCAGGATCCCGCTCTACAACGGGGCGCTGGAGTGCAGGCTGTACGAGTACCGCATGGTAGCCGGCGGGCTGAGGCCCGAGCGGCCGTCCTAGACGATGTCCAGGTGGCCGATGCCGGCGGTGAGGTCGCGGTCCTTGGAATCCTTGCCCTTGAGCTTGATGGTCAGGCGCAGGTCGTTGACCGAATCGGCGTTGCGCAGGGCGTCCTCGTAGGAGATCTTGTCGGCCTCGTAGAGCTCGAACAGCGACTGGTCGAAGGTCTGCATCCCAAGCTCGCGCGAGCGCTTCATGACGTCCTTGATCTCGGACACCTCGCCGCGGAAGATCAGGTCCGAGATCAGCGGCGAGTTGAGCAGGATCTCCACGGCAGGGACGCGGCCCTTGGCGTTCTTGATCGGGATCAGCCGCTGCGAGATCATCGCCCGCAGATTGAGCGACAGGTCCATGAGAAGCTGGGGCCGGCGCTCCTCCGGGAAGAAGTTGATGATCCGGTCGATCGCCTGGTTGGCACTGTTGGCGTGTAGGGTGGCGAGCGCCAAGTGGCCGGTCTCGGCGAAGGCAATCGCGTAGTCCATGGTCTGCCGGTCGCGGATCTCGCCCATCAGGATTACGTCCGGCGCCTGGCGCAGCGTGTTCTTCAGCGCGACCTCCCAGGAATCCGTGTCTACCCCGATCTCGCGCTGGGTGACGACGCAGTTCTTGTGGTCGTGCACGTACTCGATCGGGTCCTCGACCGTGATGATGTGTCCGTAGGTGTTCTGGTTGCGGTAGTCGACCATCGCCGCCAGAGAGGTGGTCTTGCCGGTACCGGTGCCGCCCACGAAGATCGTCAGGCCCCGCTTGGTCATCGCGATGTCCTTGAGCACCGCGGGCAGGCCGAGTTCGTCGAAGGTGGGAATCTTGGCGTTGATCGTGCGCAGGACCACCCCGATGCGTCCCTGCTGGACGAAGGCATTGACCCGGAAGCGGCCGATGCCGGCCGGGCTGATCGCGAAGTTGCACTCCTTGGTGGACTCGAACTCAGCGGCCTGCCGGTCGTTCATGATGCTGCGCGCCAGTTCTGCGGTGTGCTGCGGCGTCAGCGCCTGGTTCGACTGCGGCGTGATCTTGCCGTCGATCTTGATCGCGGGTGGGAAGCCGGAGGTGATGAACAGGTCGGAGCCCTTCTTGGAAACCATCAGACGCAGCAGATCGTGCATGAATCTGAGTGCCTGGTCGCGTTCCATGATGTTCCTCCTGTGACGCTGTGCCCCGCGGGATCCGACCTGATGTTACGACTTTCGGACCGGCGGCTTTAGCCGACCCCGACGGGACTCCCCGCCCGTGTGCCGCTTCGCGAGCGGGTCGCCGTGGGTCGCTCAGCCGATGAAGTTGTCCTTGTTCTGGGCGCGCACGCGCGCCTCGGCGGCGGATACCACGTTGCGGCGGACGAGGTCAGCCAGCGCCTGATCCAGCGTCTGCATGCCGAAGCCCTGGCCTGTCTGGATCGCCGAGTACATCTGCGCGATCTTGTTTTCGCGGATCAGGTTGCGGATGGCCGGCGTGCCGATCATGATCTCCCAGGCGGCCACCCGCCCCTGGCCGTCCTTGGTCTTGAGCAGGGTCTGCGAGATCACCGCGCGCAGCGACTCGGAGAGCATCGCGCGCACCATGTCCTTCTCGGCGGCCGGGAACACATCGACCACCCGGTCGATGGTCTTGGCCGCCGAACTGGTGTGCAGGGTGCCGAAGACCAAGTGGCCGGTTTCGGCCGCGGTCAGGGCCAGGCGGATGGTTTCCAGGTCGCGCATTTCGCCGACCAGGATGGTGTCCGGGTCTTCACGCAGCGCGCTGCGCAGGGCGTTGCTGAACGACAGGGTATGCGGCCCGACCTCGCGCTGGTTGATCAGGCAGCGCTTGCTCTGGTGCACGAACTCGATCGGGTCCTCGATCGTGAGGATGTGGCCGTAGTCGTTCTCGTTGATGAAGTCGACCATCGCGGCCAGCGTGGTGGACTTGCCCGAACCGGTCGGGCCGGTCACCAGCACGATGCCGCGCGGCTGGCTGGATATCTCCCTGAAGATCGGCGGGCAGCCCAGTTCGTCCAGGGTCAGGACCTTGGTCGGAATCGTCCGGAATACCGCCCCGGCGCCGCGGTTCTGCACGAACGCATTGACCCGGAAACGCGCCAGGTTGGGCACGTCGAACGAGAAGTCGCATTCGAAGTGTTCCTCGTACTGCTTGCGTTGCGCATCGTTCATGATGTCATACACCATGCCGTGCACGTCCTTGTGCTCCATGGGCGGCAGGTTGATGCGGCGGATGTCGCCGTGCACCCGGATCATCGGCGGCAGCCCGGACGACAGGTGCAGGTCGGAAGCCTTGTTCTTTACGGCGAATGCGAGGAGTTCGGTGATGTCCATGGAGGATTCCGGGGAGCGGCCCCTTCCGCCGGGGCGCGCGAGGACGAGTGTTATACTTGGCGCGGACGAAGTCGCCGGATTATGGCAACAATCTTTGCCAACTTGCAAGCCGTGAAAGCACGGATGTCCGCGGCTGCGCAGGCGGCTGGACGTAATCCCGATGGCATTGCCTTGCTGGCGGTGAGCAAGACCTTCCCGCCGGAGGCGATCCGCCAGGCGGCCGAGGCCGGCCAGCGCAGGTTCGGCGAGAGCTACGTTCAGGAGGCATTGGGCAAGATCGAGGCGCTCGCGGATCTGGACCTGGAGTGGCACTTCATCGGGCCGCTGCAAAGCAACAAGACCCGTGCGGTGGCGGAGCATTTCGCCTGGGTGCATTCGCTGGACCGGCTGAAGGCGGCGCAGCGTCTGTCGGCCGCGCGCGGGCCGCAGCGCATCCCGCTGCAGGTCTGCATCCAGGTGAATGTCAGCGGCGAACAGTCCAAGAGCGGCGTGGCGCCCGATCAGTTGGGCGAATTGGCGAAGGCGGTTGCCGGCCTGCCGAATCTCAGGCTGCGCGGCCTGATGGCGATTCCGGAGCCCACCGACGACGTCGCCCTCCAGCGCCGGCGCTTTTCGGAACTGCGCCAGTTGAAGGACAGTCTGTGCGCGCAGGGGCTGGACCTGGACACGCTGTCGATGGGAATGTCCGGCGACCTCGAAGCCGCCATCGCCGAGGGCGCGACCGTGGTTCGGGTCGGCACGGCGATTTTCGGCGAAAGGAACCGCACATGACGGATAGCGGCCGCCTGCATCTTGACCCGAACTATCGGAGGGAGTCATGAAGATCACGTTTCTCGGCGGCGGCAACATGGCCACCGCGCTCATCGGCGGGCTGCTCGGCAAGGGATTCGACGCCGGGCAGATCGGGGTGGTGGAAGTCCTGGCGGAATCGCGCGAGCGGCTGGAGCGGGAACTCGGCGTGCGCTGCTTCGCCACGGCCGACGACGCGGCCCTGGCCTGCGACGTGATCGTGCTGGCGGTCAAGCCGCAGCAGATGAAGGACGCGCTGAGGCCGCTCGGCGGTCGGCTCGGTATGCAACTGGTGGTGAGCATCGCGGCCGGAACGCGGCTGGCGGACATCGGGCGCTGGCTGGGCGGGCACCGGCGCCTGGTGCGCGCCATGCCGAACACCCCGGCGCTGATCGGCGCCGGCATCACAGGTCTGTTCGCCGGGCAGTCGGTTTCGGCCGCCGAGCGCGAATCGGCGCAGCGCATCCTCGGCGCGGTGGGCGAGACGCTGTGGGTCGAGGACGAGGCAATGATGGACGCGGTCACCGCGGTGTCCGGCAGCGGGCCGGCCTACGTCTTCTATTTCATCGAGGCCCTGCAGCATGCCGCGACCCAGTTGGGATTCACCGTGGAGCAGGCGCGCAAGCTGAGCCTGGAAACCGTCCTCGGCGGGGCCAGCCTGGCAGCGCGCAGCGGCGAGGACGTGACCGTGCTGCGGGAGCGTGTCACCTCCAAGGGCGGGACGACCGAGGCGGCGCTGCTGTCCATGGATCGCGACAATGTTGCGGCGGCGGTCGGGCGTGCGGTCCAGGCGGCGATGGTGCGCGGCCGCGAGCTCGGCGAGCAGTTGGGAAGGGATTGACCCGCCGTGCTCGAGAACCTGTTGCTGCTGGTCATCGAGGCCGTACTCGGCTTCTTCTCCCTGCTGCTGATCGCCCGCTTCTACATGCAGCTCGCGCGGGTCTCGTTCCGCAACCAGATCGGGCAGCTCGTCATTGCGCTCACCGACTGGGCGGTCGGACCCGTGAGGCGGGTCCTGCCGGGACTGCGCGGGCTGGACCTGGCCACGCTGGTCCTGGCCTGGGTCACGCAGAGCCTGATCGTGCTCGCCGAGTTCTGGCTGCGCGGCTTTCCGCTCGGCGCGGCGGCGCTGCTGATCTTCGCGCTCGGCGCGCTGGAGACCGTGCGCATGTTCGTCTATCTGCTGATCGGCGTGGTGCTGATCGCCGCCGTCATGAGCTGGGTGAACCCGGGCACGCCCTACGCGCCGCTGTTGAACGGGCTGGCCCGTCCGGTACTCAGGCCGATCCAGCGCTTCGTTCCGCCGGTCGCCAATTTCGATCTCTCGCCGCTGGTCCTGCTGCTCCTGCTGCAGGTCGTGCTGTTGCTGCTTGCGCACCTGCGCGGCAGCCTGGTCGCCCTGATCGCCTGATGCCGCCGGACTGGTGCCGGGTGGCATCGGACGGCGTGCTCAGCCTCTTGGTGCACGTGCAGCCCGGCGCGCGGGCGACCTCGGTCGTCGGCCTGCACGGCGACGCGCTGAAGATCCGGCTGGCCGCGCCGCCGGTGGACGGCAAGGCGAACGCCTGCCTGCTGGAGTTCGTCGCGCAATGGCTGCAGGTGCCGCGCGCCAGCGTCGAACTGGCCGCGGGCGCGGGCTCGCGGCGCAAGCTGCTGCGGGTGGCGGGCGTTTCGCCGGAAGCGCTGGCGCGGCTGCGCGCGGCCGCCGGCCTCAGAGGTTGTGAAGAAACCGTCGCGAGAAGCCCCGAGCACAAGGCGCCGCGCAGCGCGCGACGAGACATATCAGATAGATAGGCGAGGAGCGCGCGAGCACGCAACGCAGTGGTCGGGGCGCGCAGTAGGTTTATTCAAGCTCTCAGTTCCTGAGCTCGAAGGCGACGTGGCCGTCGATCAGGGTGTAGCAGACGCGGCCGGTCAGTTCCTGTCCAAGGAAGGGCGTGTTCTTGCCCTGGCTGCGCCGGCTTCCGCGTGCAGAGGG
>DATMWM010000273.1:0-3173 GCA_035562535.1 Rhodocyclaceae bacterium
ATATCCGCCGAAGCGGTGGAATACGCGCCTCTGGCGCTATTCCACCCTACGAGGACCCGTTGCGCTTGGCTTGATTTCCCGCCTGCCGGCCCAATTTACGGTTGTTGATACGGTTCCGAGGATGAACGACATGGCTGCGCACGCAATCGACGTTTCGACCCGCAACTTCCAGACCGAGGTGATCGAGGCCTCGCGCAAGGTTCCGGTGCTGGTGGACTTCTGGGCGCCCTGGTGCGGTCCCTGCCGCTCGCTCGGGCCGATCCTGGAGAAGCTGGCGGCCGAGTACAAGGGCCGCTTCGTGCTGGCCAAGATCAACTCGGACGAGAACCAGGCCCTGGCGATGCGCTACGGCGTGCGCGGCATCCCGAACGTCAAGGCCTTCGTGAATGGCGAACCGGCGGACGAGTTCACCGGGGCGCTGCCCGAGTCCGCGGTGCGCGAGTTCATCGAGCGCCTGCTGCCCTCGCCCGCCGAACCGCTGCGCCAGGAGGCGCTCGCCGCGCGGGCGCGCGGCAACATCGACGCCACCCGCAAGCTGCTGCTCGAGGCGGTGCAGATGGATCCGCGCCACGAGCAGGCCCGGCTAGACCTGGTGGAACTGCTGATCGACGCCGGCGACTTGGACGAGGCCGGAAGGCTGCTCGACGAGATCGCCGACCGGGCACGCGACGCCAAGCGCAGCGAAGCGCTCGCCGCGCGCCTGCAGCTCGCGCGCCACAGCGGCTCGGGCCACGACCGCGCGACGCTGGAAGGCCGCGTCCAGGCCGACCCGGCCGACCTGGAGGCGCGCTTCGAACTGGCGAACCTGCTGGCGCTGCAGAAGGACTACGCCCCGGCCATCGCCCATCTGCTCGAGATAGTCCGCCGCGACCGCGGCTTCCGCGAGGACGGCGCGCGCAAGACGCTGATCCAGCTGTTCAACCTGCTCGGTTCGGACAACGACATGGTGCGCACGGCGCGCAGCGAGCTGGCCGCCGCGCTGAACCGCTGAGGGGCTGTCCAGGCGCATGGTCACGATCTACGGCATCCGCAACTGCAGCACCATGAAGAAAGCCTTCGCCTGGCTCGACGAGAACGGCACGGAGTACGCCTTCCACGACTTTTCGAAGGCGGGCGTGGACAAGGAGCGGCTGCGCCTGTGGGTCAAGCACCTGGGCTGGAAGACCCTGCTGAACACCAGGGGCACGACCTGGCGCAGGCTCACGGCCGAGCAGCAGGCCGACATGACCCAGGGCAAGGCGCTGGCGCTGATCCTCGAATACCCGAGCCTAATCAAGCGCCCGGTGCTGGAGACCGGCCAGCAGCTGCTGGTCGGCTTCGATCCGCAGATCTACGCCAGCTTCGTGCCGCGCCGGTCCTGATGGACGCGATCCCGGCCAGCGACGACTTCGTCCGCCGATTCCTGCTCGAGGAACTGGACATCCGCGGCGCCGTCGTGCGCCTGGGCGGCGCCTGGCGCGAGATGCAGGCGCGGCGCGACTATCCCGAAGCGGTGCGGCGGCTGCTCGGCGAGATGACCGCGGTCAGCCTGCTGATCGCGGTCAACCTCAAGCAGCCGGGGCGGCTCACCTTCCAGGCCCAGGGCCACGGCCCGGTGTCGCTGCTGGTTATCGACTGCACCCAGGAACTGGCCTTCCGCGGCATGGCCAAGTTTGACGCGCCGCCGGACGCGGGGGGCGTGGCCGCCCTGCTCGGCGACGGCCGCCTGGCGATGACACTGCAGAGCGAGGCCACCGCCCGGCCCTACCAGAGCCTGGTCCCGCTCGCGGGCGAGACGATCGCCACGGTCTTCGAGCACTACCTCGCCCAGTCCGAGCAGCAGCCGGCGCGGCTGTGGCTGTTCGCCTCGGAACACGCCGCCAGCGGCCTGTTCCTGCAGAAGCTGCCCGGCGCGGACACGCGCGACCCGGACGGCTGGCCGCGCGTCGAACACCTCGCGGCCACCGTCCGCCCGGAGGAACTCGAACGCGTGCCGGTGGCCGACCTGCTGATGCGCCTGTTCCCGGAGGAGGCGGTGCGCCTGTTCAAGCCCAGGCCGGTGCGCTACGAGTGCCCGGAGGACTGGGACAAGGTGCGCAACATGCTGCGCTCGCTCGGCCGCGAGGAGGTCGAAGACATCCTGCGCGAACGCGGCGAGGTGCACGTGCGCGACGACATCTGCCACCGCGAGTACCGCTTCGACGCGGGCGCGGCCCGGGCGCTGTTCGATACCGCGACCGACCACAGGGCGGAATAGGCCGGCCAGGCGCGTCTCCCGCCTTCCGGCGTGGAACGCGAGGCGACGGAATACCGGCCTTTCGATGGTGGGATACGGGCTTTGCCCTATCCCACCCTACGCGGCTGCGCGGCGCCGCGATTCGTAGGGTGGAATAGCGCCGCAGGCGCGTATTCCACCGTTTCGGCGCGGATCGCGGCCGTCGAAAACCGACCCTCCGACGGTGGGATACGGCCTTGCGCCCTATCCCACCCCACCCGGCTGGCGATGCGTCGTAGGGCGGAATAGGCCCGCCAGGGCCGTATTCCGCCGTCGGAGGGGGTTTCGGTTCAAAGCGAAAGCTTGAGGCCGGGCCAACCAGGTGCTAATGTAAGGATTCCTTACTTCGCGTCCTCCTGCCCGTCGACATGCTCGCCAAGCTCACCGCCAAGAACCAGCTCACCCTGCCCAAGGCGGTGACCAATGCCGTCGGGCCGGCGGAGTATTTCGACGTACAGACCCGCGACGGCCAGATCATACTGACGCCTGTGCGAATTCAGCGCGCGGATGCGGTACGGACCAAGCTGGCCGAACTGGATCTCAACGAGCAGGACGTCGCCGACGCCGTGGCCTGGGCGCGCGAATCCGCAGGCAAGTCCGGCAGGTGAGCGCGCCCCCGCGGGTCGTGCTCGACACCAACGTCGTGCTTTCCGCGCTCATCTTCACCCAGGGCCGGCTCGCGGCCGTCCGCCTGGCCTGGCAGGCGGGGCGCTGCGCGCCGCTCCTGTCGAGAATGACCACCGAAGAGTTGCTGCGTGCGCTCGCTTACCCGAAGTTCAAGCTGGGCGCCGAGGAGCAGCGGGAACTGCTGGCCGACTACCTGCCGTACTGCACGACGGTGCGTCTACCGGCCAGGAGACCGAAGCTGCGGGTATGCCGCGACTCGTTCGACATGGCCTTCCTGGAACTGGCGCTGGCC
>DATMWM010000274.1:0-4581 GCA_035562535.1 Rhodocyclaceae bacterium
GCTGATGGGCGTGGCAGTGCCGCGCATGCACACCTTGGTGTGGGCGCTGGCCGGGGCGATGGCCGCGTTCGCCGGCATCCTGCTCGCGCCGATCACCTTCGTCCATGCCGGCATGGGACTGATCGCGCTGAAGTCCTTCGCCGCGGCGGTGCTCGGCGGCGTGGCGAGCCTGCCGGGAACCTTGGCCGGCGGACTCCTGGTCGGGGTGGTCGAGGCGGCCGCCGGCTATGCGCTGCCTGAGGGCTTCAAGGAGGCGGCGGTCTGGCTGCTGCTGCTGGCGGTCATGTTCTGGCGTCCGGGCGGCCTGGCCGCCGGCCGGGGCTGAGTTGAGCGGCCTGTCGCGCGCAGTGGTGATCGCTGCCCTGGCGGCGCTGCCGCTGGCGGGCTCGGACTACCTGCTCTCGCTGCTCGGCTTCGTCGCCGCCTACGCGATCGCCGGCCTCGGACTGGTGGTCCTGGCCGGCCACGGCGGGCAGGTCTCGCTCGGTCAGGCCGCCTTCCTGGGAGTAGGCGCCTACGCATCGGCGATCCTGGCCAAGCACGGGGTCGCGCTGCCGCTCGGGCTGGCGGCGGCGGTGCTCGCGGGAAGCGCGGCAGGCTGGCTGGCCAGCCTGCCGGCCCGCAGGCTTTCCGGCCTGTACCTCGCCATGGCCACCCTGGCCTTCGGCTTCCTGGTCGAGGAAGCGCTCACTCGCTGGGAAACCCTTACCGGCGGCGCACGCGGGATGGTCGTGCCCTCCGATGCCTATTCCGGCGCGGCCGCGAACTACGCGCTCGCGGCCGTCCTGCTCGCCCTGGCGGCGTCAGCGACCGCGCGGATGCTGGACTCGCGGCTCGGCCGCAGCCTGCGCGCGGTGCGCGACGACGAGCAGGCCGCCGAGGCTGCGGGCGTGGATGCGTGGCGCGCCAAACGCACGGCCTTCGTCGTGTCCGCGGCCCTGACCGGGCTGGCCGGCGCGCTGCTGGCCAGGCAACTCGGCGTGGTGACGCCGGAGCAGTTCGGCATCCATGCGTCGATCGAACTGCTGATGCTCGCCTTCATCGGCGGCGTCCAGCGGCCCGCCGGGGCGCTGCTCGGCGCGGCCTTCGTGGTCTTCGTCCCCGAGGCCATCGTCCTGCTGCGTGCCGGGCTGCCGGAGGAAATCGCCCGCCAGCCGGGGCTGCAGCCCTTCGCCTTCGGCCTGGCGGTGGTCCTGTTCGTCCTGTTCGCGCCGCGAGGCATCGCCGGCTGGCTGCCCGGGCGGCGCTGAAGCCGAGGGGTGTATGATCCGGCCCCGGTTTCCCAGTGGTCCAGAGGTGCCAGGATGCTACGCAGCCTCGCCGCTTTCCTGCTTTCCCTGCACGCCTGCCTGGCCTGGTCCGGGCAGGGCTTGAGTCCGGACGAGATCCGGGTCGGGACGATCCAGGATCTCTCCGGGCCGATCGCCCTGCTCGGCGTGCCGATCCGCGACGGCATGCAGATGCGCTTCGACCGTGAAAACGCCGCCGGCGGCATCCACGGCCGCAGGGTCCGGCTGGTGGTCGAGGACTCGGGCTACGACCCGAAGCGCGGCGTGCTGGCGGCGCGCAAGCTGCTCGACCGCGACCGGGTATTCGCCCTGCTCGGAACGCTCGGCACGCCGGTGACGCTCGCCACCATGCCGCTCGCGCTGGAGCGCGGCGTGCCGCACCTGTTTCCCTTCTCGCCGCACCGCGACACCTACGAGCCGCTGCACCGGCTCAAGTTCCAGATCTTCGCGCCCTACTACGACTACATGCGGGCGGCGACCCTGCACATGCTGCGCACCAAGGGCTACAGGCGCGTGGGCATCCTCTACCAGGACGACGACTACGGACTGGAGGTGTTGCGCGGTGTGGAGGCAGCGCTCGCCACGGCCGGGGTCTCGCTGGTGGAGAAG
This sequence comes from Rhodocyclaceae bacterium, assembly GCA_035562535.1. Classification (GTDB taxonomy): domain Bacteria; phylum Pseudomonadota; class Gammaproteobacteria; order Burkholderiales; family Rhodocyclaceae; genus DATMWM01. The sequence goes on from DATMWM010000274.1 coordinate 1,899, forward strand.
GCGAGCTACAAGCGCGGCGCCACCGATTTCGCCTCGCAGATCGCTAGGCTGCGGGCGGCGGATGCCGACCTCGTGGTCTTGGCCACCGTGGTCCGCGAGACCGTCGGCGCCATGTCTGAGGCGCGCAAGACCGGGTGGAACGTCGACATGCTGGTCACCGCCTCGGGCTACTCGGCCCAGGTGCACGAACTTGGCGGCAGGAGCGTGGAGGGCCTGTACGGCGTGTGCGTGGTGCCGCATCCCTATGCGGATGGCGCGAATCCGGAACTCGCGGCCTGGATCGCGGACTACAGGAAGAGGTTCGGGGCCGAGCCGAACGTCTGGAGCGTCATGGGCTACACGGCGGCGGACCTGTTCGTGCGCGCCGCCCGCAAGGCCGGGCCGGGGCTCACCTCGGACAGCTTCGTCGCGGCGCTGGAGCAGGTGCGCACCCCGCCCGACTTCTTCGGCAGCCCGGAGTACGCGTTTTCGGCGACCGATCACCTGGGTAACCACCACCGCCGGCTGGCGCAGATCCGCGACGGCCGCTGGGTGATCGTCTCCGACTACCTGCGCTGAGCGGGCAGGTGCGGTCCGGACTGCAGGCTGGGCAGGGCAGGACGCCGGTGGGATAATCCGGCCGCCTGCCTTGTTCGAGGGACCGATGATGGAGATTCTGGCCAGGCTGTTCATGGCATGCCTGGTGGCCGGTGCCGGGACGGCGTCGGCGGACGACGCGCTCTGGAACCAGCTCAAGCAGGGCGGCTACGTGCTGCTGATCCGGCACGCGGCCACCGAACTCGGCGTGGGCGACCCGCCGGAATTCCGGTTGGACGACTGTGCCACCCAGCGCAACCTCTCCGATGCCGGAAGGGCGGAGGCGCGGCGGCAGGGCGAGGCGCTGCGCGGCCGCGGGGTCGCGGTGGCCGCGGTGCGTTCCAGCCAGTGGTGCCGGTGCATGGAGACCGCGCGGCTGGCTTTCGGCCGGGCCGAGCCCTGGCCGGCGCTGAATTCGCTGTTCGGCAACGAGGGCAAGGAGGCCGAACAGAACCGGGTGGTCCTGGCCGCGGCGGCGAAGCTGCGGCCGCCGGCAAACCTCGCCCTGGTGACCCATAACGTGAATATCCGGTCGCTGGTCGGAGTCAATCCGGGCACCGCGGAGATCGTGGTGGCCAGGCCGGAGAACGGCAGGCTGGTGCCGGTCGGGCGCATTCCCGCGCCCTGAACCGCTGTCGCCGGCCGCTGACCCAAACGCGAAAGGTGAGACGATGAAATCGAACCGATGCGCAGCATTCGCAGCCGTGATCGTCGTCGCGCTGGCGGCCGCCGGCTGCGCAACGCAGGCCACGCCGGATCCGAACCGGCCCGACGTGCCGCGGGCGATTTTCGAGGTGCGCAACGCGACGCGGTAGCCAGCGGCCGTCGATCAGACGCCGTTCTGCTTGAACCAGGCCAGCATCCGCTTCCAGCCGTCCTCCGCTGGTTCCTTGCGGTAGCTCGGCCGGTAGTCGGCGTGGAAGGCGTGGGGCGTGTCGGGATAGACCACGATCTCCGACTTGCCGCCGGCTTCCTTGATCGCGGCGCGCATCTGCTCGACCGTGTCCAGCGGGATGCCCTGGTCCTGCCCGCCGTAGAGGCCGAGGACCGGAACCTTGATCTCCTTGGCCACGTCCAGCGGCTGCCTGGGCGTGTTCGCGGTCGTCGGCCCGACCAGGCGGCCGTACCAGGCGACGCCGGCCCTGACCTGCGGGTTGCGCGCGGCGTAGAGCCAGACGATCCGTCCGCCCCAGCAGAAGCCGGTGATCGCCAGCCGGGAAACGTCGCCGTCGTGGGCGCGCGCCCAGGCCACGCAGTTGTCCAGGTAGACCATGACCTGCGCATCCGGCACCTTGGATACGACCTTGTCCAGGATCTCCTGGACGTTCGTCATCTCGGCCACGTTGCCGAACTTGTAGTAGACCTCGGGTGCGATCGCGAGGTAGCCGAGTTTGGCCAGGCGCCGGCAGACGTCCTTGATGTGCTCGTGTACGCCGAAGATCTCCTGGACCACGAGCACGACCGGGAACTTCGTGCCCTTGGCGGGCTGCGCCGAGTACGCCGGCAGCGGCGTGCCGTTGCTCGGAATCACGATCTCCCCGGCCTTCAGCCCCTCGCTGTCGGTGGTGATCACCTGCTGGGCCATCACCGGCTGGACCGCCGCGGCGAATCCGCTGGCCAGGGCGGTGGCGACGAAACTGCGCCGGGTGAAGCCGACCTCGGGTACCAGGCTGTCGAATTCCGGGCTCGTCTTGGGCATGTTCGTGTCTCCGCGGTTTGGGTTGATTAAAATACTTCTCGTTGCCGCGGTCGGCAATCCCTTTTGCGACATCCCTTTTGCGACCGGGGCCCACTCCACGCCTGTCCTCCGAGGATCCTCCATGAACGACAAGCCGATCAGCCGCTACCCGGTACCCAGAGTCGAGGACCTGCCGCAGGACATCCGGGACCGCATCCTGGCGGTGCAGGAGAAATCCGGCTTCGTGCCCAACGTGTTCCTGGCGCTGGCGCACCGGCCGGACGAGTTCCGCGCCTTCTTCGCCTACCACGACGCGCTGATGGAGAAGGACGGCGGGCTGACCAAGGCCGAGCGGGAGATGATCGTGGTGGTCAGCTCGGCGGCGAACGAGTGCCACTACTGCGTCGTGGCCCACGGCGCGATCCTGCG
>DATMWM010000275.1:0-10187 GCA_035562535.1 Rhodocyclaceae bacterium
CGGCTCGATCCCTACGAGGGATTCCGGCTGAGCTTCTCGATCGTCTTCCAGCATCCGCTCATGGAGAAGTCCGGCACCAGCGCGACCGTCGATTTCGCCGAGAACTCGTATGTCCGCGACGTGGCGCGGGCGCGCACCTTCGGCTTCTCGCAGGAAGTGGAGATGCTGCAGGAGGCGGGGCTGGCGCTGGGCGGCAGCCTGGACAACGCCATCGTCATGGACGAGTACCGTATGCTGAACCCGGACGGGCTGCGCCTGTCCGACGAGTTCGTCAAGCACAAGCTGCTGGATGCCGTGGGCGACCTCTACCTGCTCGGGCACCCGCTGCTGGCGGCCTTCAGCGCCCACAAGTCCGGGCATGCGCTGAACAACAAGCTGTTGCGGGCGCTGCTCGCCGAGCGCACGGCCTGGGAGATGGTGAGCTTCGACGAAGCCGCCGGGGTGCCCCCGACCGTGGCGCGCCTGTTCGAACCGCAGCCGGCCTGATCCGCGCGCCGGTCCCGCCCGCGCCCAACGGTCCCGAGCGGCCATGCTGATCCTGAGGATCGTCGGCGTGCTGGTGGCCGTCGCCATCGGGGCGAGCCTCCTCGCCTTCCTGTTCTCCGGCGATCGCCGCTACCTCGGCCTGGCCTGGCGCATCGCCCGCTATGCGCTGCTGTTCCTGTTCGTCGTGCTGTCGATGATGTTCCTGGAGCGGGCGCTAGTCCCGGTGGCCGGATTTTTCTAGCAGGCGCCGCAGGGCGCGGCGCAGCGGCGAGTCCTCGGACAGGCGGCTGCCGAGCGCCTCGATCTCGCGCGCCGCGCCCGGCGAGAGCGCGGCGTCCCGCCGGCTGCGCTGCACCTGCGGAGCGCCCTGCGGGGCTTGAACTTTGACCACCAGTTCGGTAACCTCCGCGCCGCTTGCCCGAAACCCGCCGCAGAGCGTGGGCGCCATCTGCCTCAACTTCGAGGCGGTCGCGCCGTTCGCGGCGTGAATGTGAAGCTTCCCCGACCTGTAGTTCGCAACCTGGCTCGCTTCGGCCAGAAACGAGGGCGCGACCTGCACGTAGATCTGCTGGAGTTCCGCCAGCCTGTCCGCGTGCGCGGCGAGCCGCACGAAATCCTTGGCTGATCTGAGATAGGCGTCCACGCTCCGCCTGGGCGCTTTCATCGATGACTCTCTGGGAGGAGCACGATGCATATTATTCTGGTGTCCGGCCGGCTGGCAACGGCCCGCACCCTCCGTCTGTCCCTGCGGCACCTGGCGGCCGTGGCCGGCGCGCTGGCGCTGCTCGTGGTCGGACTGTCCTGCCTGCTCGCCGCCGCCGCCCTGCGCCATCCCGGGGACGTCCCGCTGCCCTTCGTCCGCGATGCCCTGGCGAGCGTGCTCCGCGAGGAGGCGGGCAGGACAGAGGCACTGGCCAGGGCCGACCTGAGCGCGATGGCGGTCAAGCTCGGCGAGATGCAGGCCCGGATCATGCGGCTCGACGCCGTGGGCGAACGGCTGGCCCTGCAGGCCGGGCTGAAACCGCAGGAGGTCCCGTCCGGCGGCATGGGCCGGGGCGGCCCGCTGGTGCTGTTTCCCGACGACCTCGCGGCGCAGGACCTGCAGCGCCACCTGGACGTCCTCGCGCAGCAGGTCGATACCCAGGCCGATACGTTCGACATCGTCGAGGCCCGCCTGCGCGACGAGCGCACCCGCCTGAGCCTGCTGCCGACCGCGCTGCCGGTTGCCGGCGGCGCCCTGGACTGGTCCGGTTTCGGCTGGCGCCGCGACCCGATCACCGGGCAGCGGGCCCTGCACGAGGGCGTGGATTTCCAGGCCGATCCGGGCACGCCCATCCTGGCGGCCGCCGGCGGCGTGGTGGTCGGGGCGGAGTACCACCCGGCCTACGGCAACATGGTCGAGATCGACCACGGCAACGAACTGGTCACGCGCTACGCGCATGCCTCGAAGCTGCTGGTCCGCCCCGGCGCCGTGGTCCGGCGCGGCCAGAAGATCGCCGAGGTCGGCTCGACCGGCCGCTCCACCGGGCCGCACCTGCACTTCGAGGTGCGGTCGCGGGGCGCGGCGCAGGATCCCGCCCGCTTCCTGCGCGTGGCGCGGGCCGAGGCGGCCGCGATTGCCTCGGCGCGATAGCGCGGCCGGGCGGGCCGTGCCCGCCATGCTAGAATTCCGCCTTTTGGCTGCCCGCCCAGGCGCTTGCATTACATGATATCCGGCTTACTCAAGAAGATCTTCGGCAGCCGCAACGACCGGCTGCTGCGCCAGTATTCGCGGGCCGTCCGCTCGATCAACGCGCTCGAGCCCGAGATCGAGGCGCTGGACGACCAGCAGCTCCAGGCGAAGACCGCCGAATTCAGGCGCCGCGTCGCCGAGAAGGTGGACGCTGCCGCCGAGGCCGAGCGCGACAAGGTGCTGCGCGCCGCGCTGGACGAGATCCTGCCCGAGGCCTTCGCCGTGGTGCGCGAGGCCAGCCGCCGCACGCTCGGCATGCGCCATTTCGACGTGCAGCTGATCGGCGGCATGGTGCTGAACGACAACAAGATCGCCGAGATGCGCACCGGCGAGGGCAAGACCCTGGTGGCGACGCTGCCGGCCTACCTGAACGCGCTGAGCGGCAGGGGCGTGCACATCATCACGGTCAACGATTACCTGGCCAGCCGCGATGCCGAATGGATGGGCAAGATCTACCGCTTCCTCGGCCTGACGGTCGGCGTCAACCTGTCGCAGATGCCGCATGACCAGAAGCAGGTGGCCTACGGCTCGGACATCACCTACGGTACGAACAACGAGTTCGGGTTCGACTACCTGCGCGACAACATGGTGTATTCGCCCGGCGACCGGGTGCAGCGGCCGCCGCTGTATTACGCGATCGTCGACGAGGTGGACTCGATCCTGATCGACGAGGCGCGCACCCCGCTGATCATCTCCGGCCAGGCCGAGGACCACACCGACCTGTACGTGCGCATGAACCAGGTGGCCCCGCTGCTCAAGCGCATGGAGAAGGAGGACGGCGAGGGCGACTACTGGGTGGACGAGAAGGCGCACACCGTGCTGCTCTCGGAGTCCGGCCACGAGCACGCCGAGGAGATCCTGGCCCGGCTGGGCATGCTGGCCGAGGGCCGCAGCCTGTACGAGCCGGCCAACATCCTGCTGATGCACCACCTGTACGCCGCGCTGCGCGCCCACAACCTGTTCCACCGCGACCAGCAGTACGTGGCGCAGAACGGCGAGATCATCATCGTCGACGAGTTCACCGGCCGGCTGATGCCCGGCCGGCGCTGGTCCGAGGGCCTGCACCAGGCGGTGGAGGCGAAGGAAGGCGTGCCGATCCAGAACGAGAACCAGACGCTGGCCTCGATTACCTTCCAGAACTACTTCCGCATGTACCAGAAGCTGGCGGGCATGACCGGCACGGCGGACACCGAGGCCTACGAGTTCCACCAGATCTACGGGTTGGAGACGGTGGTCATCCCCACCAACCAGCCGATGATCCGCGACGACCGGATGGACCAGGTCTATCGCACCGCCGGGGAGAAGTACAACGCCATTCTGGCCGACATCAAGGACTGCCACACCCGCGGCCAGCCGGTGCTGGTGGGCACGACCTCGATCGAGAACTCCGAGCTGATCTCCGGGCTGCTGCACAAGGAGAAGCTGCCGCACCAGGTGCTCAATGCCAAGGAACACGCCAAGGAGGGCGGCATCGTCGCCCAGGCCGGGCGTCCCGGCGTGATCACCATCGCCACCAACATGGCCGGCCGCGGCACCGACATCGTGCTCGGCGGCAACGTCGAGAAGCAGGCCCAGGGCATCGAGGCCGACGAGAGCCTGCCCGCCGCGGAGAAGGAAGCGCGCATCGCCAAGCTCAAGAGCGAGTGGCAGGGCTTGCACGAGCAGGTCGTGGCCGCGGGCGGCCTGCACATCATCGGCTCCGAGCGCCACGAGTCGCGGCGCATCGACAACCAGCTCCGCGGCCGCTCCGGCCGCCAGGGCGATCCGGGCTCCAGCCGCTTCTACCTGTCGCTGGACGATCCGCTGCTGCGCATCTTCGCCGGCGAGCGGCTGAACGCGATCATGGTGCGGCTGAAGATGCCCGAGGGCGAGGCGATCGAGCATCCGCTGGTGACGCGCTCGCTCGAATCGGCGCAGCGCAAGGTCGAGCAGCGCAACTTCGACATCCGCAAGCAGTTGCTCGAATACGACGACGTCGCCAACGACCAGCGCAAGGTGATCTACCAGCAGCGCAACGAGCTGCTGGAGACGCAGGACATCTCCGAGACGATCACCGCCATGCGCCAGGGCGTGATCCACGACCTGTTCCGCACCTACGTGCCGGCCGACTCGATGGAGGAGCAGTGGGACGTTTCGGGCCTGGAGAAGGCCCTGGCCGCCGAGTACCAGCTCGATCTGCCGGTCGGCCAGTGGCTGAAGAGCGAGCCCGGCCTCACCGACGACGACCTGGTGAAGCGCGTCATCGACGAGGCGGACCGGCTCTACCGTGAGAAGGTGGAGCTGGTGGGCGGCGAGCCCTTCCACCAGTTCGAGCGCAACGTCATGCTGCAGTCCCTGGACTCGCACTGGCGGGAGCACCTGGCGGCGCTCGACCACCTGCGCCAGGGCATCCACCTGCGCGGCTATGCGCAGAAGAACCCGAAGCAGGAGTACAAGCGCGAGTCCTTCGAGCTGTTCGAGAACCTGCTGCAGATCATCCGGCAGGAGGTCACGCGGCTGCTCATGACCGTGCAGATCCGCTCCCAGGAGCAGATCGAGGAGACCGAGCCCCAGCCGGCGGTGGAGAACGTCCAGTATCACCACGCCGACTACGACGAGGCCCTGGCGGCGGCCGCCGCCGGCGACAAGGGCGACAAGCCCTTCGTGCGGCCCGGACAGAAGGTCGGCCGCAACGATCCCTGCCCCTGCGGCTCGGGCAAGAAGTTCAAGCACTGCCACGGCAAGCTGAACTGAGCGGGTCCGCCTGACGGGCGGTCCGCCGCCCCGGCCCCGCGCCGGGCCGGGCGCGGTATGCTTGCCCCATGGAAACGCCAGAGGCCGGACCCCGGAGCCTGAATGACTGGGTCGCGCTGATCCGCGACCGCGAGATGCCGGTCTTCGGGCGCACCGCGCGGGCGATCGGCGTGGTCACCGGCAGCGAGTCGGCCTCGGCCTCGGCGCTGGCCCAGATCATCCTCCAGGATGCCGGCATGACCGCGCGGGTGCTGAAGCTCGCCAACAGCGCCTTCTTCAACACCTCCCGCCAGAGCATCAGCACGATCAGCCGGGCGATCGTGGTCATGGGCTTTGACCTGGTGCGCGACATGGCGCTGTCGGTGGCGCTGGTGGACGCGCTGCTCAAGGGCGGCGTCAGGCAGCGCGTCGCGGAGGAAATGGCCCGCTCCTTCCACGCCGCCGTGCAGGCGCGCGCCGCCGCCCTGATGCGCCACGACCCCGCGCCGGAGGAGGTGTTCATCGCCGCGCTGCTCTACCGGCTCGGCGACATGGCCTTCTGGTGCTTCTCCGGCGAGGTGGGCGGCACGCTGGACGCGGCGCTGCGCGAGCCCGGCGCCGTCGCCGAGGCGGTCGAAGAAAAAATACTCGGTTTCAGGCTGCGCCAGCTTACCGAAGGGCTGGCCCGGGAGTGGCAGCTCCCGCCCATGCTGCAGGCACCGACCCAGTCACGCGCAGACGGCGGATTCCGGGAGCGCGGGGTCGTGCTCGGCCACGCCCTGGCCGCGGCGGCGGGCGAGGGCTGGGACTCCGGGCGCGCCCGGGCGGCCGTCGAGGACCTCGCGGAGTTCGTCGGCCAGCCGGTGGAGGAAGTGATTGCCGTGGTCCGCCGCGGTGCCGGCGAGGCGGCACGGGTGGCGTCGGCCTTCGGGGCGAATTTTGCGGCCGGCCTGATTCCCGTCCCGCCGCCGGCCATGCAGCACCGGCCGGAGGCACCGCCCGAAATACCCGCGGAACCCGAGGTCGAGTGGGTTCCCGGGCCCGACCCGATGCTGCAGTTGAAGATCCTGCGCGAGATCTCGGCCCTGATCGCCACCGGGCCGAAACCGAACGACCTGATGCAGATGGCGCTGGAAGGCATCGTCCGGGGCATCGGCATGGAGCGGGCGCTGTTCGCCCTGCTGTCGCCGGACCGCCGCCATCTGGTCGCGAAGATCGCGCTGGGCGCGGGCGGCGAGGCGCTGGCGGCGCGCTTCCGCTTTGCCCACGAGCCGGGGCAGGGGGACCTGCTCTGGGACGTGATCGAGGCGCAGCGCGCCTGCTTCGGCCCGTCCGCCGACGGATCGGCCGCCGCGCGGGTGCGCAAGCTCGCGGGCGATGCCGCCTTCATGATCGCGCCGATCGTGGTGACCGGGCGGACCATCGGCTGCTTCTACGCCGAACGCGGCCCCGGCGCCGCGCCCCCGGATCAGGAGGATTTCCTGGCGTTCCAGCACTTCGCCCAGCAGGCCGGCTTCGGCCTGGAACACCTTGGCGGGCGCACGCCGAAGCCGGTCTGAGCGAGGGGGCATCGGGTATCATGCGGCTCGCGCCGCGGGCGGGTGTCCGCCGGCCGCGTTCCGATTCAGCACCTGTGCGGGAGCCGTCATGCCAGTCAATCTCCTTCCCCCGAATCCGGACGGTCTTCACCCGGTCGCCGGCGTGCGCCTGGGCGTGACCGAGGCCGCCATACGCAAGCTCGACCGCAAGGACCTGCTGCTGGTGGAACTGGCCGAGGGCACGGCGGTGGCCGGGGTGTTCACCGCCAACCGCTTCTGCGCCGCGCCGGTGCTCGTCTGCCGGGAGCATCTGGCGAGCGGCGGCATACGCGCCCTGGTGGTGAATACCGGCATCGCCAACGCCGGCACCGGCGAGCCGGGCATGGCGGCGGCGCGCGCCACCTGCGAGGCCGCCGCGGCGCTGCTCGGCTGCCGGGCCCGGCAGGTGCTGCCGTTCTCGACCGGTGTGATCATGGAGCCGCTGCCGGTCGAGCGGCTGCGGGCGGGGCTGCCGGCCTGCCGTGACCGGCTTGCCGCCGGCAACTGGTTCGAGGCCGCGCAGGCGATCATGACCACCGACACCCTGCCCAAGGCGGCGTCGCGGACAGTGACGATCGACGGAAAGCCGGTGACCGTGACCGGCATCGCCAAGGGCGCCGGCATGATCCGTCCGAACATGGCCACCATGCTCGGCTTCGTCGCCACCGACGCCGCGGTCAGCCAGTCCGCGCTCGAGCGGCTGGTCAAGGAGGCAGCCGACCGCTCCTTCAACTGCGTCACCGTGGACGGCGACACCTCGACCAACGACTCCTTCGTTCTGATCGCCACCGGGAAGGCCGGCAACGCGCCGATCGCCGATCCGGCGTCGGCGGCCTACGGCGAACTGCGCGATGCGGTCGCGGCGGTGGCGGCGCAACTCGCGCAGGCGATCGTGCGCGACGGCGAGGGCGCCACCAAGTTCATCTCGATCGTCGTGGAGAACGGCCGCGACCATGCCGAATGCAAGGCGGTCGGCTACGCGATCGCGCACTCGCCGCTGGTCAAGACCGCCTTCTTCGCCTCCGACCCGAACCTGGGCCGCATCCTGGCGGCCATCGGCAACGCCGGCATCGCCGACCTGGACGTGGCGCCGATCCGCATGTGGCTGGACGACGTGCTGGTGGCGGGCGGCGGCGGCCGCGACCCGGGCTACCGCGAGGAGGACGGCGCGCGCGTTATGAAGCAGCAGGAGATCACGGTGCGGGTCGACCTCGCCCGCGGCGCCGCATCGGCGACCGTGTGGACCTGCGACTTCTCCTACGACTACGTCAAGATCAACGCCGACTACCGGAGCTAGCCACAACGCAGATCCTGGATAGTCCAGGAGAGTCGATAACTCCCTCATGTAGCGGAATTTTGTTTCATCGCCGTCCGATCTGGCCCGCGGCAAGCTTGGCGAAAAGCAAGTTGAATTGTGCCCAGGTTACGGTTCTGCACTCTCCGGCAGCGAGTCGTGAGTATCCAGGCGGGCGGGTGATGAAACGGAAGCTCGCGGACACGGGGATCAAGGCGCTGAAACCAAGGGTCGCCACACAAGCCACCGCCCTTCTGCGAGCGAAAAAGGCCCCGGGCACAGGATTTCAACCGCTGTTTCCCTCGCGATCGAATCTCACCGTGTCGATGAGCTACGAGGGGCTACGCGAAGCGTTCGCCCGTGCGGCCGAGGCGGCGGCGATCGAGGCTGCTCCGCACGAGGTACGCAGCACGTTCAGCACCTGGGCCAACGGGCGCGGCGAGGAGGCACGGGTCATCGAGCTATGCCTCGGCCACGGCGAGCGCAACCAGGTCGAGGCCGCTACGACCACGCCGAGCGGCTGCCGGCCAGGGCGGTGCTGATGCAGGCTTGGGCCGATCATCTGGACCGCACGAAAGCGGGAGCAGAAGTGATCCCGATCAACCGGGCGGCGTGAGGTTCGGTCATGCGTTCGAGACAACTCTTCTCCCTTGACGTGCTCCCATTGCGGGAGCAACATGCAGAAGCCACATGCGGGTAATCGCCATAGCCAGGCTGCGGCAGTTCTGGGAGAAACACCCTGATGCGGAGGTTCCGCTGCGAGCCTGGTACGCCGCCGCGAGTCGAGCGCAGTGGAGAACACCGGCCGGCATCAAGTTGGCGTACCGGAATGCGAGCTTCGTGGCGAACGACCGCGTGGTGTTCAACATCAAGGGAAACGATTACCGACTGGTGGTGGCGGTGCGCTACGAGAAGGGGATCATGTTCATCCGCTTCATCGGCACGCACCGGGAGTACGACCGCATCGACGCCGAAACGATCTGAGACAGGACATGGACATCAAGCCGATCCGTACCAGGAAGGACCACCAAGCCGCGCTCGTGGAGATCGAGCGCCTGTGGGAGGCGAAGGAGGGCACAGCCGAGGCTGACCGCCTGGAAGTCCTGTCGCTGCTCGTGGAAGCCTACGAGCGACAGCGCGAGCCGATCGCCGATCCGGAGCCAATCGATTTCTTGCTGCACGTGATGGAGGCCCGCGGGCTCACGCGCAAGGATCTGGAACCCTACATCGGCAGCCGTGCGCGCGTGGCTGAGGTTCTGAATCGCGTCCGGCCCCTCACGCTGGACATGATCCGCCGGCTGTCCGGCGGCCTGGACCTTCCCGCCGACGTGTTGATTCGGCCCTACGAGGTGAGGCGGGCGGCCTGAACGAGCGTCACCCGTCCCCGGCGCGGGCAGTCGCCTGGAAGCGGGCCGAACGGATGGGCAAACATCCGCCGGCCCTGACCAGAACGCAACCTTACTGGAGGTTCGCATCATGGCTGGAACCGATTCTACCAAGCGGGGCGTCCACGTCGCCGACATGGCGTCCTACCTGAAGGGGTGCTCCGGCACGCTTGGCGAGCTTACCGCCGTGCTCAGGATGATCAATAAGGAGGCGCCCGAGCACAGCGACGTGCGGTAACCGCTGTTTCCCTCGCCATCGAATCTCACCGTGTCGATGAGCTACGAGGGGCTACGCGAAGCGTTCGCACGTGCGGCCGAGGCGGCGGAGATCGAGGCTGCTCCGCACGAGGTACGCAGCACGTTCAGCACCTGGACGAACGAGCGCGGCGAGGGGTCGCGGGTACCGAACCGTGCCTCGGCCACGGCGAGCGCAACCAGGTCGAGGCCGCTGCGACCGCGCCGAGCGGATGCCGGCCAGGGCGGTGCTGATGCAGGCATGGGCCGACCATCTGGACCGCACGAAAGCGGGAGCAGAAGTGATCCGGATAAACCGGGTGGCGTGAGCTTGCGCTTTATATTGAAACTGGAATAATCGAATGAAGCCGGTGTGGTGGATCGGAGACAGCCGCAAGGCGGTGCAGGGATTCTCCGTCGACGCCCGGCGCGAGGCCGGCTACCAGCTTGATCGTGTCCAGCGCGGCAAAGACCCGACCGACTGGAAGCCGATGGGAAGTGTGGGCGTTGGCGTGCGGGAAATCCGCATCCGTGCCGAGAACGCCTACCGAGTGCTGTACGTGGCGCAGTTCGCCGAGGCGGTCTACGTGCTCCATGCCTTCGTGAAGAAATCGCAGCGCACGCCGAAGGCGGACATCGACCTGGCGGCGCAGCGTTATCGCGACCTGATGGCGGAAAGGAAGAAGCCGTGAGTGAATCGAAGATCGAGAAGGGCAGCGGCAACGTGTTCGCGGATCTCGGCTTTGGCGAAGAAGAAGCCCACAACC
>DATMWM010000276.1:0-3628 GCA_035562535.1 Rhodocyclaceae bacterium
TCCGGCGCCGGTACAGTGCTTGCGTTTCGATTCTGAGGCTGGCACAATTGCGCCCTCTCTGACGCGGGGTGGAGCAGTCTGGCAGCTCGTCGGGCTCATAACCCGAAGGTCGAAGGTTCAAATCCTTCCCCCGCAACCAAATAAAACAAGGGCTTGCAGCGATGCAGGCCCTTTCTTTTCTGTTGTGCGCCCCGCAATCAGACCTTCGTTCGGTTTCGTCGCTGTTTAGGACGGGACGGGGTGGCGCGCGCTATTTCAGTGACGATTGTTGGATCATCACGCCATCGGTAACGCAGCCATCGATGGCGTTAATCGAGCGACCGGGACGGGAGATGAGCGCTGGTACGCCCAAGGTCAAAGGTGGGCGATCGGACGTAGGATGCCGAGACCGGGATTCCGGCGCCGGCGCCTGGCGCCGCGGTGCGGCCGCCCCGCCTCAGTAGGCGCGCGCCGCGGCGAGGATTACCGGCACGACCACTTCGTCCAGATCCGCTCCGAGCGCGGGGGGCAGCGGCAGGGTTCGGGGATGCCGCTCGAAATGTCGCTGCACCACTGCCCGGACCTCGGGGGCGGCGCGATCGAAATCGGCGGCGCGGACATAGCCGTTGCGATCGATCGCCAGCATCATGGTCGGCGGCGTGCCGGTGCGGGCCAGGCGCGCGCCGACCGCGGCGGAAAGCGCCGGCAGTTCCAGGCCGGCCAGCGCCGAGCGGACGTAGCCGCCGAACCACGGCGGCGCGTTGGCCGGCGTGATCACCGCCCGGCGCGGGGCCCAGGTCTGCGGTGCCTGCTCCGCAGCCGGTTGTGCGATTGGCGCCGGTGCCGCCGTCGGTGCGGCGGCAGGCTCGGTTGCCGGCGGAGGATGGTCGAAGACGGGCGCAGTTACGGAAACAGGCGCGGGTTCCGGTGGCGCGGCCACCGTGGACGGTGCGGCGGCGGCCACAACCGGGGCTGGTTCGGCGGGCGCCGGAACTCGCCGCTGGCCGAGCCGATAGACATCGTCGAGGTAGACGACGCGCTCGTCTGCGGTGTCGGACAGCCAGTAGCCGACGACGACCTTGGTCGGCTCCGCAGCCAGGGTGCGGGTCTTGCCGGTGGCGATCAGCCGGTCGATGTCGTCCGCGCTCTTCCCGGTCAGCCAGGCGGCCAGTTCCCGCGCGCTTTCGACGCGCACGCAGCCGGAGGACAGCGCCCGCTTCGTCTTGCCGAACAGCGCCCGGTTCGGGGTGTCGTGCAGGTAGATGTCCGGCACGCCCTTGAGCGTGATCTTCACCTGGCCGAGCGCGTTGTTCTCGCCCGGGGGCTGATAGTAGCGCAGGCGTCCCTGCTGCTCCGGCGGGACGAAGCTGAGCACCTCGGGCGGCAGGGGATTGCCCTTCTCGTCGTAGACCGTCAGCCCCTTCTTGAGCACCGCCCGCTCGTCGATCGCGCCCTTTTTCGTCAGGTCGCCCCTGACCACCTTGGGCGGCGCGGTCCAGGCCGGATTGAGCTGGATGCCGGCGACCTGGGTGTCGAGCTGCGGCGTCTTGCGGCCGACCGCGCCGACGATGACCTTGCTGTGCAGGACCGGCCTGCCGTCCTCGTAGGCGGTCAGGGTGTAGGCCGGCACGTTGACCACGATCACGCGCCGGTTCGCCTCGACCGCAGCGCGGATGGCACTCGCCTGCGCCTGAATGCGCGCGCGGCGCTCGTCCGCCGGCAGCGGCGACGACGCTCCGGCGCCCGCGGACGGCGCGGCCAGCCGGTCCAGCTCGCGTTCGAGCACGCCGAGGTCGGCCGCGAGCGCGGACTGCGCGCCCAGGAGCAGGAGGGCGAGCAGGGCAGACAGCTTCGGCGACATGGCGGTTCCTCTCGTCGACCGGCATCCGGACGGGCCGGTATCGCCCGGAATATTAGGGGCGACTAATACTTCTGTCCAGCCGCGAGTGTTGCTCGCGCGCGACAACGGTCCGGCTGGCGGGGCAGGCCCGGCCTGGCCGCGCCGGGCCTATACTGCGCGAAAACACATCCGCGCCCGCCCATGTCCGAACAAGACCAGAAGCCGGATACGCCGCCCGAAGCGACCGAGGCCGAGCTGCGGGTGCGGCGCATCCACCGCCGCGACCTCAACCGCGTCTGGGAATTCCTCAAGCGCGTCTTTCGCGACGTCAACCGCGAGACGGTCCAGTACCAGCGGCCGCGGCTCAAGCAGCACTTCTTCGACGTCTACGAGCAGGAGGGCATCGAGCAACTGCTGTTCGAGCTCAAGCACGGCGCCAAGTTCGAGCTGGTCGGCTACGTCCAGTTTGCCTTCGAGATCGGCGGCTCTGACGACTGGATGAACCACCGCTACTTCGCCAATCGCGGCATGCGGCCGCTGTTCGTCGAGGAACTCGCGGTGCATCCGGGCTACCAGGGCATCGGCATCGGCGCCCTGATCTTCGAGCAGATCGAGCGGGCCGCCCGGCTGCGCGGCTGCACCCACATCGTGCTCGACGTCGCCGAGAACAACGAGTCCGCGCTGCGCTTCTATCGCAAGCGCAACTTCTACAAGCTGGACGCCGCGATCTTCCTGGCCAAGAAGCTGTCGGTCGAGGACGAACTGATGCCGCCGCGGGCGATCAGGCTGACGCGCGAGACCTGAATCGTCCCGCCGCGGCTACCGGGGATCCCGCGCGCCCCAGACCTGCTCGATGCGCGCGTCGCGGCCGCAGGCGTAGCGGTAGTAGCCGTAGCGGATCGGGTTCTTCTTGTAGTAATCCTGGTGGTAGCTCTCGGCGAGCCAGAACGCGCCGGCCGGCGCGATCTCGGTGTGGATCGCCGGGATGCGGCCGCTGGCCAGCAGGGCCTCGCGGCTGGCCTCCGCCGCCAGCCGCTCCTGCTCGCTGCGCCAGTAGATGCCGCTGCGATACTGCGGGCCGATGTCGCAGAACTGCCGGTCCTTGACCGTCGGGTCGATCTGGCGCCAGAAGTAGTCGAGCAACTGGGCGTAGCTCAGCCGGGCCGGGTCGTAGATCACCCGCACCGCCTCGGTATGCCCGGTCAGCCCCGAACTCACCTGTTCGTAGGACGGGTTCGGCAGGCGGCCGCCGGTATAGCCGGATTCGACCGCGACGACGCCGGGCAGTTTTTCGAAGTCCTGCTCCATGCACCAGAAGCAGCCGCCGGCGAAGATCGCCACCGCGCCCTGTTCGGCCGGCGGGCTCGTCGCGGCCGGCGCCGCATCGGGCGAATCGGCGCACGCCCAGGCGCCGAGGATGCCCAGGAAAAATGCCGAGAGGATGCGCAGTCTTGTGTACATGGTCGGCGAGCAGTGGGAATCGAGGGTCATGGTCGAGGAGGTCGCCGCGCAGCGGTCCCCGTCTTCCGCTTCGACCGGCGGGGACCGCGGCGGTTCACTCCTGGCTGATGATAGGGCAGTTCACGACGAAGCCTGCGGCACCGAAGGGCGATCCGCCCGGCCCGGTCACCAGGCCATCCTTCGCCAGATTGCGCATTTTGCCGGCGGCATGATCGATGTCTACCACCTTGGGGTGCGTGCCGGTGGCGTTGGCGACGTGCGGCGCGTTGCGGATCACGCCGTTCGGCAACTGGATGAGCGGCGAGTAGCCGTCGTCGGCGCGCGCCTTGTAGGTCGGCGTGGCCGGCG
>DATMWM010000277.1:0-3723 GCA_035562535.1 Rhodocyclaceae bacterium
CGTGATTGCTGCCGGCGCCGCCGGGGCGGCGGGCGTGCTGTTGGCCAGCGCGCTGCACGACCGCAGTCTGACCGCCGGCGACCTGAAGGATTTCGGGTGAAGGCGGGCACCTTGCGGCGCACGCCTCGCTCGGTGGAACGATCGCGTCCCGCGGCCTGCGCGGGACGCGTGCCTGGGCTCAGGAATGGGCCTGGAACGGATGCTGCGCCGATCCCTTCTTGGCAACGACTTCGGACGCCTTGGGCTCGCCATTGATGGCACGCTTGATGGATTCGCGCACCGCCTGGTAGTTGAAGTCCTGGATCTTGTTGTCATCGCTGGCTTCCCAGTGGATGAACACGCCGACGCAGATGAACAGGTCGTCGGCCTGATCCGCCGGAATGGTGCCGTCGGCCACGGAGTCGGCGACCGCCATGGCCACCGCGCGCTGGGCCGGGCCGAACATCTGCACCGCCTGCTTTGCGCCCTTGATGGTGACCTTGTTGAACATCACGGTGGCGGGCTTGCACAGCAGGTTCGGCGCCACCACCGCCAGCAGGGAGGTGAAGCCGTCCTTGTTGTTGGTCAGGGCGTTGCAGAACGCGGTCTCGACGGCGCTGCCGCGCGGCCCGATGAGCAGGTCGATGTGGGCGACCTCGTTGCCGTCTCCGACCAGTGATTCTCCGACGCATACTCCGGTGACTTTTGGCATGATTTTCCCCTCTCTTCAGTTGGTTGGCATACTCGGGGTTCGGATCTCCTCCTTGCCCCACATCGCATTACCGCGCACGCCGGAGGCCGGCCGCGCGGCGGTAAACTCGTTTCCCATCCAGTCTTCGATGCGCGCCGCGAGCAGCGTCGCCACGGTGAGATCGGCGCTGGTGCCGGGATTGACGCCCGCCGCCTTGAGCTGCCGATCCCAGTCGAGCAGATCGTTCTCCATGAGGCGCGGATCATCGCAGGCCGCAAGCCGGCCGGCAAGGGCGGCGGCCTGGGCGCTGGTCCGGCCCGCCACCCCGGCACCGTGCTTGCGCAGGATATGCGAATCGGGCAGGCGGGCGAGATAGTCCAGATAGAGCGCCGTCACCGCCCAGGCCTCGGCGCGCCCGCGCGCGCGCTGGCGGCGCAGGACAGGCAGGCCGCACTCGAAAATGTCCGCGAAGCCGGACGCATACTGGCGGGCGATCGAGTCGCGGTCGCTGGCTTCGCGCATGGCGTCGAGCAGCGTCACGCCGGGCGGCTCGCGCACGTCATGGCGCGGGCTCGAACCCAGTCCGCCGGGGTTGGCGAGACGGATCGCGGCATAGGCGCGGCGCGCGTCCTCCACGTCGAGCCCCGCCAGCACGCGCTCCAGCGCCGCCGCCAGCGTGTCGCCGGGACGCGCGTCGAGCGCCGCCTGGGCCAGCGGTGCGCACAGCAGCACGATGCCGAGATTGGTGTTGCAGGGCACGACGGCCCGGGTCGCCTCTACCGCCGCCAGGATGCGGCGGCCGACGGTCAGCGCCGCGGCGGCGAGCGGCGCGGCGATGGCATCGGCGCTGGCCGTGAAGTCGTCCGTCGACATGCCGTGGCCGCCGCCGTGGAAGCCCACGTTCCCCGGCTTGAGGGCGAGCAGATCCAGTTCGCAGGCCTGGCGCAGCGCCTGCGCCAGGAAGGCGCTGCGGCTGCCGGCGGCGGGCGCGCGCCGGCTCAGCACACGGCCTCCAGGGGCAGGCGGCGGCGCTGCACGAAATCTTCCACCAGGCGCTCGGCGATGTTGAAGCCGGTCACGCTCTGCAGGCCTTTCCAGGCCGGGATGCTGTTGACCTCGATCACCTGCAGGCGGCCGTCGGCCTCGCGCATGATGTCCACGCCGGCATAGTCCATGCCGACGGCGCGGGCGGCGTCCAGCGCCAGGCGCCGCATCGGCTCCTCCAGTTCCACCCGTTCGCAGCGGGCGCCCTGGGCCACGTTGTTGATCCAGGAGCGGCCGCGGCGCACCATCGCCGCCACCGCGGCATTGCCGATCACCAGCACGCGCCAGTCGCGCCACTGTCCGGGCTCGGCCGCGATGTAGCGCTGCAGATACCAGACGCCGCGGTAGTCGGCGGCGTCGGGAATGTCGTCGCCGGCCGCCAGCCGGCGCAGGCCCTGGCCCTGGGAGCCGAACAGGGGCTTGATCACCAGTTCGCCGCCGGACGCGGTTTCGCGCAGCAGGATCTGGCGCGCTTCGGCCGGGTTCTCCGTGGTCCAGGTCGCCGGCGTCGGCACGCCGGCGCGCTTGAGCAGCAGGCTGGTCATCGCCTTGTCCACGCTCTTCTCGATGGCCCGCGCCGAGTTGTACACCGGAATGCCGATCTCCCCCAGCAGGTGCAGGAAGTCGAGGCGCAGCACCACCTGCTCCAGCGATCCGCCGGGAACGCCGCGCACGAACACCGCATCCGGCAGCTGCGGCTCGAAGCCGGCCATGACGATGCCATGGGGCGAGGCGGCGAGGTCGACCCGGCACTGCGTCAGGCTGAGGTAGCGCGCCTCGATGCCGCGCGCCTTGAAGGCGCGGCGCAGCTGCGCGCCGTGCCAGCCGGGGTCGTCGGTGATGATGGCGACGTGCCGCATCAGCTTTCCGGCTCGCCGAAGGAGGCGGCGAGCAGGGCCGGGTCGATCCTGCCGCCGCGGAAGCTCGACCCGCTCTTGAGGTTGCTCACCAGCACCTGGGCCGGCGCGAACAGCAGCGGATCGATCTGATAGAAGTCGTACTTCACCTCCTTGAACACCTGGGCGAAGGGCCGGCCGTAATCGCGCGAAGCGCTGCTGGGCAGCTTGAGCGCCAGTTCGCGCGCCTCCTCGTCGCTGCAGTCGACGTAAAGCTGAACCATGCCGCCGAAGAGGATGGCATCGTTGGTGCGGCCCATGGCGGTGAGGAAGTCGGCGCCCGGCGGCGGCAGCGGCGCCACGCCCGCGCCGTCGATCAGCGCGGAGAGCGGAAATCCCAGCGTATGCACCTTGTGCAGCGCCACTTCCAGCACCCGCGCGACGATCTGCACGGTGCCGGCCAGGCTGCGCGTCGGCGTCAGGATCAGGGTGAGGCGCTCCGGCGCGACGTGACAGTCGCGCACGACCTTGTCCACGATCTGCGGTGGCGGACGCTTGTCCACTTCCAGCACCAGACAGGCGGAATCCGCCTCGTCGCGGTAGGCCAGTTCGCCGAACAGTTCCTCCTTGACCGCCAGCGCCCGCCCCGGACCCGAGCCGAGGGCGTGGAAGGCGCCCTTGCCTTCGCCGTGGGACAGGCTCCAGCCGGCATACTGGCTGCCGAGGCAGGCGAGTACCGGGTTCGCCGTATGCACCGCGAGCTGCAGCGGCCAGGGGCCGGCTGCTCCCTGCAGCGCGACCGAGCCCAGGCCGCCGAGGCAGATCTCGGCGATGCGGCGTCCCGCTTCGATGCCGCCGACATGGCCGATGCCGGCGTCCACCACGCAGGCGCCGCCGGGCAGGGACTCGACGCCGAGACGCAGCGCCGCCGCGTCGCGCAGCAGCGCTTCCACCAGGGGCCGCGTCAGCCCATTGACGCTCGGTTGCCGTGTCGCGTTCTGATTCATGCCGCCTCCGCCGCCAGCAGGTGTTGCAGCGCCGCCGCACGCTGCACCAGCAGGCGCCGCACCGCGTCGGGAGCGGTGCCCGAGGCATGCACGGTGCACAGCGGATCGCCGGCTGCGTAATGTGTTGCCGGCTGGGGCAGGTCCCTGCACCAGGAAGGGAAACGCG
>DATMWM010000278.1:0-3198 GCA_035562535.1 Rhodocyclaceae bacterium
CCCGGTAGCAGGGCCGCGCGGGTCGGCGGGCGGGTCAGCCGCCGACCGCGACGATGCGGAAGCGCAGGTCCAGCCGATCGCGCACCTGAAGCGCGCCGCCGAGCACCGAGAACGGGACGATGCCGAAATCGGACTGGTTGAACGACAGGGATCCTTCGGCCGCGATGCCGTCGGCCAGCCTTTCGGTGCGCACCGCAACGTCGAAGGACCGCTTCGTCCCATGCAGCGTGATCGCCACGTCCATCGTTTCGGCGCCGGGCGCCGGCCGGGTGACATGGATCAGGGCGTAAGGGAAGCGCGCGGAATCGAGCACCTTTTCCAGCATGTTGCGGCGCGTGCCCTCGACCGCTTCGGGCGAAGGATGCCGGTCGAAACCCGCCTGCGCGCGCAGTTCGGGCTCGTCGACGATCATCCGGTCGAGCGGTAACCAGAGGTCCGCCCTGCCCTCGGATTCGGCCACATGCCCCTGCACGTCGCGGCTGGAGACCACGTGATCGTGCCCGACCCGGGCGAGCGAGCCGGCGCGGCCGACCTCGATCGCGACCAGCGAGCGCCGCGGATCGACCCGCAATACCCTGGCCCCCGCGGCTTCGGCCTGGCGGTAATGCACAGCCGGATATTCCGCGGGAACCGCCGGCCGCCCGGACGGCGCCTCGACGACGGGTTGGGGGGCGCACGCCGCGAGTATCCAGGCCAGCGCGCCCGCCAGCACTGCCCGGCCGGCCAAACCTGGAGGGTCAATCGATCCGCTCACGAGCCGTCTCCCGCATTCCGCGCCGAATTAGAATAGCCCATGGACTTGGCAAGCTCCGTGGCGGCAGCGGCAGGACTCGCATGGGCGAGCGGGCTGCGCCTGTATGCGGTCCTGCTGATCGCCGGGCTGCTGGGACGGCTCGGGTACGTCGATCTGCCGACCGGCCTCGATGTGCTGGAGCATCCGGTGGTGCTCGCGGCCGCCGCTTTCATGTTCGCGGTCGAATTCCTCGCCGACAAGGTTCCGGCATTCGACTCGCTGTGGGACGGGGTGCACACCTTCATCCGCATTCCGGCGGGTGCAGTGCTAGCGGCGCTGGCTCTGGGCGGGCAGGATCCGGCAATCGTGACCGCGGCGGCGATCCTCGGCGGGACGCTGGCCGCGGGCACCCATGCGGCGAAGGCCGGCGGACGCCTGATGGTCAACGCCTCGCCCGAGCCGGTGAGCAACTGGATGGCCTCGCTCGGGGAGGACATCCTCGTGC
Organism: Rhodocyclaceae bacterium; assembly: GCA_035562535.1. Classification (GTDB taxonomy): domain Bacteria; phylum Pseudomonadota; class Gammaproteobacteria; order Burkholderiales; family Rhodocyclaceae; genus DATMWM01. The sequence continues at coordinate 1,239 of DATMWM010000278.1, forward strand.
CGGCGGGCCTGCTCACCGCCTTCTTCCATCCCTGGGTGTTTCTCGTGGCACTCGCGGTGTTCGTCCTGTTGCTGGCCTGGCTGCTGCCGCGCCTGTGGCGCGGCGCGCGCAGGATGCTCGGCAGGCCGGGCGCTGGTGATCGCGCCACAGGCGGCGCGATTCGCGGCTAGAGGCTGATCCGGGTGCCAAGCTCGATGACCCGGTCGGGCGGGATGTTGAAGTACTCCGCCGCGCTCGGCGCATTGCGCTGCATCCAGCGGAACAGCTCGCGCCGCCAGCTGAAGAGCCCGCGCTTGCGGGCCGGCGCGATGATCGACTTGCCGAGGAAGAAGGTCGTGTCGGCAAGCTCGAAGCGCAGGCCGTGGCGTTCCAGCAGCGCGAGCGCCCGCATCATGTCCGGATCCTCCATGAAGCCGTAGCGCAGGTTGACCTGGTAGAGATGCTTCGGTGTCAGGACGCGCACCTCGGTGCGCTCCTTGTCGGGTATGCGCGGCACGCCCTCGTCCATGATCGTGACGAACACGATGCGCTCGTGCAGCACCTTGTTGTGCTTGAGGTTGTGCATCAGCGAGGTCGGTATGCAGCACTCGTCCGGCGAGAGGTAGATCGCCGTGCCAGGCACGCGGGCGACCTCGCCGAGCCGCTCGAAGAATCCCTCCGGCTCGACACGCATGCGCTTCTCGCCCGCATCGATGATCTCGGTGGCGCGCTTCCAGGTCGAAAGCATCGCGAAGATCGCGATCCCGAACAGCAGCGGGAACCAGCCGCCGGCGGCGATCTTCGTCGCGTTCGAGGCCAGAAACATCAGTTCGATCGCCATGACGGCCAGCAGTCCCAGGGCCGCGAGCGGCCATGCGCGAGGGCGCATCGTCGCGACGACCACGGCGACCAGGATAGTGGACAGGAACATCGTCCCGGATACCGCGATGCCGTAGGCGGCCGCGAGGTTGGACGACGAACCGAAACCCGCGATCAGCAGCAGCACGATCACCAGCATCGTCCAGTTGATCTGCGGGATGTAGATTTGGCCGCGCTCGGATTCCGAGGTATGTCGGGTCGGAATGTGCGGCAGGTAGCCCATGCGCGAGGCCTGCTGCGTGAGCGAGAAGGCGCCGGAGATCGTCGCCTGCGAGGCGATCACGGTCGCCGCCGTGGCCAGGACCACCAGCGGGACGAGCAGCGGTTCCGGCGCGAGCAGGTAGAACGGATTCTGCGCCGCCTCCGGGTCGCGCAGCACCAGCGCGCCCTGTCCGAGGTAGTTGAGCATCAGCGCCGGAAAGACGAGCCCGAACCATCCCAGCTGGATCGGCCCGCGGCCGAAGTGACCCATGTCCGCATAGAGCGCCTCGGCTCCGGTAAGCGTCAGGAACACCGCGCCGAGGGCCACGAACGCGCCGCCGGGGTTCTCCGCCGCGAACGCCGCCGCGTAGCCTGGCGCCACCGCCGCCAGGATCTGTGGCGTCTCGGCGATGCTGACGACCCCCAGGCCGGCGAGCGTGATGAACCACAATACGGTGATCGGCCCGAACCAGCGTCCCACGCTGGCCGTTCCGCGGTGCTGGATGTAGAACAAGGCGAAAAGGATAGAGCCGGTCGCCGGAATCACCCATCGTTCCAGGGCCGGCGTGGCGATGGAGATGCCCTCGACCGCGGAGAGCACCGAGATCGCCGGCGTGATCACGGCGTCGCCGTAGAAGAGCGAGGCGGCGAATATCGCCCCGGTCGCCGCCAGCCACTGGGCGCGCGGGTTCGAGCGCGTCAGCCTGGACGCGTAAGCGAGCAGCGCGAGGACTCCCCCCTCGCCCCTGTTGTCGAAGCGCAGCACGAACAGGACGTACTTGAGCGAGACGATCAGCACCAGCGCCCAGAAAATGAGCGAAAGCACCCCGAAGACGTGTGCTTCGGTCAGCGAGAGCGAGTGGCTGCCGCCGAACGCCTCCTTGAAGGCATACAGCGGGCT
>DATMWM010000279.1:0-3933 GCA_035562535.1 Rhodocyclaceae bacterium
GTCCTCGGCGAACGGGCTGCGCTGCCTGACTGCCTTGCTGGTGAAGATATGGACCACCGCCGGGAGGGACTTGCGCGCGGCCTCGGCGTAGGAGTGGGCGGAGCGGTGGGCTTCCTCGACCGTAGAGACCGGGGGCGCTTCCTGCAGCGGGACGATGCTCGGCCGGCTCGCCAGCCACTCCGGCTTGAGGGTCTGAACGACGAACAGCACTGCCACGCTGAACGTCACGGCCTGGGCAAAAATCAGCCACAAGCGGCGCATAATTGGTTACCGGTCGGGTATTCGGGAAGAAGGGGCGGGCGGTGTTGGCGAAACGGGCATCGATGCAGCTTGCTGAACTCCAGCGTTACCTGGATGCGGTCCTGGAGGCGGCGCAATTCAAGGATTATTGCCCAAACGGTCTGCAAGTGGAAGGCCGCGCGGCGGTCGGCCGGATCGTCGCCGGCGTCACCGCCAGCCAGGTTCTGCTCGACGCGGCGGTGGCGCTGGATGCGGACGCGGTGCTGGTCCATCACGGCTATTTCTGGCGCGGTGAGGACGGGCGCGTGGTCGGCATCCGCCGGCGGCGGCTCGCCACCCTGCTGCGCCATGACATCAGCCTGTTCGCCTTTCACCTGCCGCTGGATGCCCATCCGGAACTGGGCAACAACGCGCAGTTGGGCAGGCTGATGAACTGGTCGGCGGAGGGGCGCTTCGGCGACCAGGACGTCGGCTTCCTCGGGCGGACGCCCGATGCGCCCGGCGCGCAGGAGGTCGCGGAGCGGCTCGGGTCGGCGCTCGGCAGGCCCGCCACGCTTATCGGCGATGCGGCGCGCACGGTGCGCCGCGTGGCCTGGTGCAGCGGCGCCGCCCAGGGCTGGTTCGAGCAGGCGATCGCGGCCGGCGCCGACCTCTACGTGAGCGGCGAGATCTCGGAGCAGACCGTGCATCTGGCGCGCGAGTCCGGCGTCCCCTACATCGCCGCGGGGCATCACGCCACCGAGCGCGGCGGCGTCCAGGCGCTGGCGGCGCACCTGCGCGAGGCGCTCGGCCTGGACTGCCGCTTCATCGACGACGACAACCCGGTCTAGGCAGGGCGCGATCGCAATGGGTGTTTTCCAGAACCCGGTTTTCGAGTACGTGCGCTCGCCGGATCAGGATGCCCCGGCTCCCGTGCGGCATGCGGTGGCGGTCGTCGGCGCCGGCCCGGTAGGTCTGGCCGCGGCGATCGACCTGGCGCAGCACGGCCTGCCGACGGTGCTGCTCGACGACGACAGCACGGTGAGCGTGGGCTCCCGGTCCGTGTGCTACGCCAAGCGCACGCTCGAGATCCTCGACCGGCTCGGCTGCGGCGAGCGGGTCGCCCGGCGGGGAGTCGGATGGAATGCGGGCCGGGTCTATTTCCAGGACATCCAGGTCTATTCCTTCACCCTGATGCCGGAGCCCGGCAACCGGCGCCCGGCGTTCGTGAACCTGCAGCAGTACTACCTGGAGGAGATCCTGCTCGAACAGGCCCGGGCGACCGGCAAGGTCGATCTGCGCTGGAAGAGCAGGGTGGTCGACCTGCGGCAGGACGGGCCGGGCGTGGCGCTGCGGATCGAAACGCCGGATGGCGCGTACGGCATCGTGTGCGACTGGGTGGTGGTATGCGACGGCGCGCGCAGCCCTCTGCGGCAGATGATGGGGCTGGAGTGCCGGGGCGAGGTCATCCGCGACCGCTTCCTGATCGCCGACGTGCTGATGGATGCGGACTACCCGGTCGAGCGCTGGTTCTGGTTCGACCCGCCCTTTCATCCGAACCATTCGGCATTGCTGCACCGGCAGGCCGACAACGTCTGGCGCATCGATCTGCAACTCGGCTGGGATGCCGATCCGGACGAGGAACGGCGGCCCGAGCGGGTGGTGCCCAGACTGAGGCAGATGCTCGGAGACCGGGAATTCGAGCTGCTGTGGGTGGGTGTTTATTCCTTCGCCTGCCGGCGCATGGAACGGTTCAGGCACGGCCGTGTCCTGTTCGCCGGCGACGCGGCGCATCAGATGTCCCCGTTCGGGGCGCGCGGCACCAACTCGGGCATCCAGGACGCGGACAACCTGGGCTGGAAGCTCGCCATGGTGGCCTCCGGGATGGCGCCGGTAGAGTTGCTGGACAGCTATTCCGACGAGCGCGTCGCCGCGGCCGACGAGAACCTCCTGCACGCCGCCCGCAGCACGGAATTCATCACGCCGAAGAGCAGGATGTCGCGCACGTTCCGCGATGCCGTCCTGCTGCTTGCGCGCAGCTACCCGTTCGCCCGGCGCATGGTGAACTCGGGCCGGCTGTCGGTGCCGGCGGTGTTGCGCGACAGCGCGCTGAACACGGCCGATGCCGACCTGTTCGCCGGTCCGATGACGCCGGGCGCGCCGGCGGCCGACGCGCCGGTGGTGGTCAATGGCGAATTGCGCTGGCTGCTGGAATGCCTGGGCAACCGCTTCAACGGCATGTATTTCGCGCACGGCATGAGCGTGCTCCCCGGCGAGGTGGCGGCGGGTATCGCCTCGCTCACGCTGGACCGCATTCCGGTGGAGACGCGGGTGGTAGTCGAACCCGGGAATCCGATCGAGCTGCCGCCCGGCGTGATGAAGCTGGAGGACTACGAGGACCTGGCGGCCCAGCGCTACGACGCCGGTCCCGGCACCTTCTACCTGCTGCGGCCGGACCAGCATGTCTGCACCCGCTGGCGCGCCTTCGATGCGCAGCGCGCGCGTCAGGCGGTGCTGCGGGCAACCTGCAACGAACCGGGAAGATCCGATTGAAGCTGACAGTCGAAGCCAACCTCGCCGATCCGGACGAGTTCTACGCGATGCTGATCGAGGCCCACCGCGACCTGAGCGACGAGCAGAGCCAGTTGCTGAACGCCAAGCTCATCCTGCTGCTGGCGAACCATGTCGGGGACCCGGAGGTGCTGCGGCAGGCGCTGGACGCGGCCCGGGAGGGCATCGCGTGAGCCGGGTTCGCGCGCCCGGCTATCCGGCCGGCTGAGGCTGCGCCTTCCTGGAACGGCGGGCAGGGTGGCGCTTCGCGGGGGCGCCGCGTGCGCGAAGCTCCTGGATGGCGACCAGCAGGAGGATGTCGTCGACCGCGCCCTTGGCGAATCCGGCGCGCTGTCCGCCGCGCGTGTCGACCAGCAGCGTCGCCAGGTAGTCCCGGCAGGCTTCGCGGTGCCACACCTGTTCGAGCCGCCGGATGACGTGCGGGTAGGATTCGAGCGTCGCCTCGTTCGGGAGCGACTCCGTGCCGCGGGCGTCCCAGGCCGGGACGCGAACGTTGAAGTTGGCGTTCAGGCGGGCCGCCAGGGTCTCGAACTCCTCGCGCGCGCCGGATTGCCGGTACAGTTCCAGAAGCTTGAACCAGGGGTCCATCGCTTCCCTCGGGTGGGCCGCGGCGAAGGCGCCCGGCTCGGGACCGGCCACGCTGCGCGGACCGAAGTGCGCGAGCGCCAGGGCCAGGTCCTCGGCGTCGAGATGCTCGTGCACCTCGATGCCCGCGGCATCTGTCTCGGCGCCTGCGGGCGGCGCCGGCCGGGCCGGCGGCCGTGCGCGGGCGGGCTTCGGGGCGCCATGGCGCAACAGGACGCGCGCCCCCGTGCCGTGGTCCGGCTGCCGGTTCGCCAGCGCCCTGACCACGACGACCGCCAGGGTGACCACGAGCGCGGCGGTCGCCACCAGCAGCGCTCCCGGAAAGCCCGGCGAGACCGTCGCCTCCGGGACCTCGGAGTGCGCCGCCGCAATCGCGAGTCCGCAGGCCAGGGCTCCGGCGGCGAGGACGGCTAGTCGCATGGTCTGGGCTGTGTTCATCGGCGGTCGGCGTGGAATCGATTACTTCGTGGGGGGGCCGAGGCGCGCTCGCGCGCCCCGTGGCCCGGATGCGCCAAACGTAACGTTCGCGCGCCGTACCCGCCGTGACTCGTGCAACAC
>DATMWM010000280.1:0-8179 GCA_035562535.1 Rhodocyclaceae bacterium
TCCCCGAGCATGACAAGCACGTGGCCCGCCCCGAAATCCGGGCGCACCTCGCGTACGGGCACCCGATAGCCGCGCGGGACATTCCGCAGCAACGGATCATGGCTGATCGAATACGGCGTCTTCGCGATGCACACGGGCAGCGCTTCCGCGCCGTCGCGCCGGAGCGCGTCGAGCCCGCTGGTCGCGGCCTCCGACCAGTCTGCGCCGTCGGCGTTGTAGATGGCGCGCGCGATCGCATCGACCTTTGCGGGAAGCGACTCGCCGGGCTCGTAGAGAAAGCGCAGCGGCGCCCGGCGCCAGACACAGTCGACGGCTTCGGCGAGCGCAGCCGCGCCGGCGCCGCCCAACGCGAAGTGGTCGGTCGGCACCGCAGCCTCGGCGCCGAACTCGATCGCGCGGCGCAGCACCAGAGCGACGTCTGCACCGGTGTCGTCCGGGTACCGATTCACCGCGACCACCACCGGCAGCCTGAAACCGCGCGCGATGCCGACGTGCCAGGCAAGATTCTCGCATCCGGCATCCAGCGCCTCGCCCGGCGTCCTGCCGGCCGCGGCTCCCTGGTAAGCGAGCGCCCGCACGGTGGCGACTAGCACGGCGCAGCCCGGGACGAGTGCCGCCGAGCGGCACTTGAGGTGCACGAGCTTTTCCAGCCCGACGTCGGCACCGAAGCCGGCCTCGGTCACCACGTAGCCGCGCTCGCCCGCCAGTCCGAGCGCCAGGCGGTCGGCGATAACCGAGGAGCAGCCTGTCGACAGATTGGCGAACGGCCCGGCATGTACGAACACCGGTGCGCGTTCGGCTGTCTGCAGCAGGTTCGGCATGAGCGCATCGCGCAGCAGGGCGGTCATGGCGCCGGCGGCGCCGAGCGTGGCGGCGGTGACCGGCCGGCCGGCCCTTGTGTGCGCCACGACGATGCGGCCGAGACGCTCGCGAAGATCGCGCAGGTCGGAAGCCAGCGCCAGCACCGCCATGACCTCGCTCGCCGCGGCGACTTCGAAATGCGCCTCCCGCTCGGTGGCATGGTCACCGACGCTCAGCCGGATGCGGCGCAGCGCGCGGTCGTTCATGTCGATCACGCGCGGCCAGCGGATCGAGCGTTTGTCGATATCGATTCGATCGAGCCCGGCTCCCGACAGATCGGCATCGGAGCGTCGGCTCTCGTGATACAGGCGCGCATCGAGCGCGGCCGCCAGCAGGTTGTGCGCCGCCTCAACGGCATGCACATCGCCGGTAAGGTGCAACCCGATCGCCTCGGTCGGCAGGATCAGGCTGCGGCCTCCCCCGGCGCCCCCACCCTTCATTCCCAGCGTCGGACCGAGGCTGGGTTGGCGCACGCAGCCGAACGCCTTCCGCCCGCGGCGTCGTAGCGCATCGACCAGTCCCACCACCGTGGTCGTCTTGCCCTCGCCGTGCGAGGTCGGCGTGACTGCCGTGACGACGACGTAACGCCCCTGGGGTTGAGACGCGACTCGCGCCAGCGCGCCAAGGCGGACCTTGGCGACCAGATCGCCCCGGCGTTCGATTTCGTCGGCGGCGAGCCCCGCCTCGGCGGCAATCTCCTCGATCGGCCTGGGTGTGCTGTCGGCCGAACCGGCCGCCTGTTGCATTTTTCCAACCCTTCCGCCGCCCGGGCGGCCGAAACGTGACAGGATCGGTTGATTTTCGCGGAACTCTTGCCGATTATGGCACCAAGTACAAGAAGGCCCGGCAGTTCGGCAGGTAGGCGGCAACGGTTCGCCGACGTTTCCAACGGGAAATCCTCCCGCCTAGTCGTGGCAAGTCGGTTCGCTTTTGGCTCCGGGATTCATTCCAGCCTCGGCTGGGATGACGAAGGCAAGAAGGAAGGTCGCCAGCCCCGCTCTCGCGGGGTTCGTCTTTTCTGGGCACGTCCGCAGCGTAACCGGAGCCGTCGCACCGGGATCATCCCGTTTGTCGCAGCGGCCTATGCGAGGGGTTCCCGCACATAGACAACGAGAAGGTCAACCAGCATCCGGCATCCCTGGACGCAAGCGAGCCGGCCGCGGCGCGGCAGCTGTGGCAGAATGGATCGGATCCACCGCGCCGAATCTCCCATGCCCGCTTCGCTAGACGGCCAGCTCGTGGTGGCCATCTCCTCGCGCGCCTTGTTCGATTTCGAGCAGGAGAACGCCGCCTTCGATCCATCCGACGATGCGCCCTACCGCGCGCTGCAGCTCTCCCGCCTGGACGTACCAGCGCCGCACGGCGTGGCTTTTCCGCTGGTGAGGAAGCTGCTGAAGTTCAACGCGCCACAGGCCCAGCGTGTGGAGGTGGTGATCATTTCCCGCAACGATCCGGTCAGCGGCCTGCGCATCTTCCGCTCCGCTGCGGCAGCGCGGCTACCGCTCACGCGCGGGGTATTCACCCGGGGACGGGCGCCTTACCGCTATCTGACTCCGCTCAAGGCCGACCTGTTCCTCTCGGCCAACGAGGAGGACGTCAAAAGCGCCCTGGCCGCCGGTTTCGCCGCGGCGCGCGTCTATCCCGAGTCGGCGCGCGCCGCCGAGTCCCACCCCGACGAGGTGCGTATCGCCTTCGACGGCGACGCCGTGCTGTTCAGCGACGAGGCGGAGATCGTCTATCGGCGCGACGGTGTGGAGGCCTTCGAGGTCCATGAGACGCGCAAGGCCGCCCAACCGCTGGAGCCCGGCCCGTTCAAACCCTTCCTCGAAGCGCTGCACCGGCTTCAGTCTGTGGCCGGCGACCAGTCCGGGATGCGCATCCGCACGGCGTTGGTCACCGCACGCAGCGCCCCGGCGCACGAACGCGCGATCCAGACCCTGATGAGCTGGAACATCGGCGTGGACGAGGCGATGTTCCTGGGCGGCCTCGACAAGGGCGCGTTCCTGAAGGAGTTCGAGCCGGATTTCTTCTTCGACGACCAGACCGGGCACTGCCGCTCGGCCGCCGCCGTCGGCCCCACCGGGCACGTGGCGAGCGGCATCGCCAACGGCCCGGCCCAGCGCGGATAGCAGCATCTCAAGGCCCGAGAACCATCCGGCGCCTATCTTGGGCAGCGATCACCGGCAGCCCAACCCGTGCTGCGACCTGCCCTACAGGGTGCGACGGTGGCGTAGGACGATCAGGCCGTCCCGCTCCTCGATCAGACCGCGCGATCCCTGCGACTGGCCCGGTGCCGGACCGCAGACGGCTGCGGAAGAGTGGCGACAGCCGCAACCCGAACGAACGGGAACACGCGCCCCGCTCACTCGGCCGCGCTGGCGATGTGGGGCTGGATGGCTGCCGGCTGGAGGGCGCTGACCGCCCCGGACGGAGATCCTGTTTCGCCGTCCGTCCCGACCGAGCTCCGGCCGAGCATCGGCGGCAGCATGAAGGCGATCGCGAGCCAGACGACAATTACCAACGCACGCAGTAGCACTGTTTCTCCCCTGTACCCGCAAGTATCCGATTCCCTACGCGGTATCGGTTCCGCCTCGGCAGAGTTGAGGACATTTTTGCGCCTGGAATCCCTATGGCGTGGCGAGGCCCAACTTGCCAGGGTGCCGCCCGTCCGCGACCTCGGAGGCCAACCTTCGCTGCAGGCGGTACAACAACCTCAATCGAATGCGTCGCAACAGTTTCGACCCAGCCCTCGAACCGTCCCCGGGGAGCCCCGCCATATGTTCCCCCGGGCGTCCTGGGGGGCCTCGTCCCGTCCGGGAGCCGGCTACGCTCATGCGCAGCGTAGTCCGGCTTGCTACGAACCGGCGGGACGTTCGATCTTCTGCCGGCGGATCAGCGCCAGCTTCGCCTCGGCATCGCGGTAGTCGATGCTGCGTCCGCGTGCGCTGAGCACCGCCTTTTCGGCAAAGAACTCCGCAGCGTCGAGGTCTCGGCGCAGTTGCAGCACTGTGGCCAGCCCGTTCAGTGCGGAGGGATCATTCTGCACGATGCCGAGGACTGCGTAGAAAAGGCGCTCGGCCTCGTCCAGATCCTCGTCGCTGCGCGACGCCCATCCGCCGATCTCCTCGCGGTGACGGACCATGTAGGCATTCTTGCGCTGGTAGCCGGCATCGTTGAGCACGCCCGGATCCCGCGGGAAATGGCGCAGGGCTTCGTAGATCAGTGGCTCGACCTTGTCGCTCAAGCCGCGGGCCCTGTCCACATCGCCGGCCCAGTACGCTTCGAGCACGAAGCGGTGGCGTTCGCGAATCCTGTCGCTGATCACGCGGGCCGGTTGCACCGCCGCGGGTTCGCGCGCCGGCACCGCCGGCGACCGGGCCGGCTCCTGACGCAGGACGCGCAAGAGCTGATCCAGGCCGCCGGAATAGTCCGCACGGAAATCGCAAAAGAGCATGCCGCCGAGGCCGAGCGGCAGTGGCGTGTCGTCGATCAGGCAGGGGACGATCGCAATCTGCCTGTCCCAGGCGAAATACCACTCCGCGCCAACGTAACGCGATGCCTCGGCGTTGCCCGACCACACCAGCAGCAGGTATCGGCTGGCGAGGATCGCCTCCTGCAAGGACCGGAGCAATGGCCCCACGTGCCGCAAACGCGCATGGTCGGTCCAGAGACTCATGCCGGCCTCATCCAGATCCGCGGATACTCGCTGGACGAACCAGTCGTCGCCGGTCGCATGGCTCACGAACGCGTCCCAGTTCATGACAGAAAACGTGGCGGACTTGTATGCATCGAGGGTGCAAGGATACTACGCATGGCTGCGCGGGAACCTAACCGCTGGATCTCGGTAATCCCGAACGTCGGTTCCCGCTTTGCAGGTTTGCCGGCGGAAGAAGGCAAGCGATAGACTTCCCGTTCCGAAGACGAAGATGCGAAGGCGGCGACCATGGCGGCAGACAAGCTCGGCATCCTCATGTCCCGTGGCGGCGACACCGATCCGGAAGAAACCGGGGACTGGCTCACCAGCCTGGAAGAAGTGATCGAGCGCGAGGGCATGGCGCGTGCGGAGTATCTGGTGGACCGGCTGATCGAAATGGGCCGCCGGGCCGGCGGCCGGTTCCACACCCGCCACACGACGCCCTATCGGAACACCATTCCGGTGGAGGCGCAGCCACCCTATCCCGGCGATCTCGACCTGGAGGCGCGCATCACCGCCATCCACCGCTGGAACGCGTTGGCGATGGTGACGCGGGCAAACCTGGCACACCCGGAACTCGGCGGCCACATCGCCACCTACGCTTCGATCGCCGACCTCTTCGAAGTCGGTTTCAACCACTTCTTCCGCGCGCCGTCCGATTCGCATCCGGGCGACCTGGTGTACTTTCAGCCGCATGCGGCGCCGGGCATCTACGCGCGCGCCTTTCTGGAAGGCCGGCTCTCCGAGCACGACCTGGAGTGTTTCCGCCGCGAAGTCTCGTGCGGCATGGGCAAGGGCCTGTCGTCCTACCCTCACCCGACCCTCATGCCCGGCTTCTGGCAGTTTCCCACCGGGTCGATGGGTCTGGGGCTGCTGACCGCCATCTACCAAGCCAGGTTCCAGCGGTACCTGCAGCACCGCGAGATCGTGTCTGCCCGCGACCGCAGGATATGGGCATACGTCGGCGACGGCGAGATGGACGAGCCCGAGTCACTTGCCGGCATTTCGCTTGCGGCGCGCGAACAGCTCGACAATCTGATCCTGGTGGTCAACTGCAATCTGCAGCGCCTCGACGGGCCGGTGCGCGGCAACGGCAACATCGTCCAGGAGCTGGAAACCCTGTTCGCCGGCGCCGGCTGGAACGTGGTCAAGTGCCTGTGGGGCAGCAACTGGGACGTACTATTCGCCCGCGACCGCGAGGGCTGGATCCTCAAGCGCATGGCCGAAGCGGTGGATGGCGAGTTCCAGAAGCTTTCGGCCACTGACGGGCACTACAATCGCGCGCATTTCTTCTCGCGCTACCCGGCGCTCGGGGCGCTGGTGGCCAACATGTCCGACAAGGACATCGACGCCCTCAGGCGCGGCGGCCACGACCCGGTCAAGATCTACGCGGCGTACGCCGCCGCAGTCGGTCATCGCGCACAGCCGACGGTGATCCTGGCACAGACCACGAAAGGCTACGGCATGGGTGCATCAGGCCAGGGCGCAAACGCCTCCCACCTGGCCAAGAAGCTCGCCCACGACGACCTGCTTCACTTCCGCGACCGTTTCGGTCTGCCCCTGTCCGACGAAGACCTGGACGCCGCCCGTTTCTACAACCCCGGCGCGGACAGCCGCGAAGTCCGATACCTGAAGGAACACCGCGCGGCGCTCGGCGGCTTCGTGCCGCAGCGTCGCCGGGAAGCCATGCCGGTCGCGGTGGCCACCCCCGACCTGTACGCCGCGCTGCATACCGACTCCGGCGGGCGGGAGATCTCCACGACGATGAGTTTCGTGAGGCTGCTTACCAAGCTCATGCGCGACCGCGCGCTCGGACCGCTCGTCGTTCCGATCGTTGCCGACGAGGCACGCACGTTCGGTATGCAGGACATGTTCCGCCAGTTCGGCATCTACTCGCCGTGGGGCCAGCGCTACACCCCGGAGGATGCCGGCCAGCTTGCCTTCTACCGCGAGGATCTCAACGGCCAGATCCTCGAGGAGGGGATCACCGAAGCGGGATCGCTCGGGTCCTGGATCGCCGCCGGAACCGCCTGGTCGCATAGCAACCGGCCGATGCTGCCGTTCTACATCTTCTATTCCATGTTCGGCTTCCAGCGCGTGGGCGACCTGATCTGGAACGCCGCCGACAGCCAGGCCAGGGGCTTCCTGCTCGGGGCGACCGCCGGGCGAACCACGCTGTCCGGCGAAGGGCTGCAGCACGAGGACGGCCAGAGCCAGGTATACGCCGCCACCATCCCGATCTGCCGCGCATACGACCCGGCCTTCGGCTACGAGGTGGCTGTGATCGTCGAGGACGGCATACGCCGCATGATGGGCGAAGGCGAGAACGGCTTCTACTACATTACGCTCTACAACGAGAACTACCTGCATCCCGCGATGCCGCCCGGCGCCGAGGAGGGGATTCGCCGTGGCCTCTACCGGCTGCGTCGCTCCGGCTTGTCCGACGACAAACCCCGGGTTCAGTTGATCGGCAGCGGCAGCATCCTGCGCCTGGCGATAGTCGCCGCGCGTCGGCTGGAAACCGAGTTCGGCGTCGGGGCCGACGTCTGGAGCGCCACCAGCTACGGAGAGCTTCGCAGGGACGGCATCGATTGCGACCGCTGGAACCTGCTGCATCCCGCCGGACCACGCCGTACCCCGTACGTGACCGAGCAGCTTGCCGCCGCACGCGGCCCGGTAGTGGCCGCCAGCGACTTCGTCCGGGCCCATCCGGATCTCATCCGCAACTGGGTCCCGCGCCGCTATACGGTGCTTGGCACCGACGGCTTCGGGCGCTCCGACACCCGGGCGGCGCTGCGGGACTTCTTCGAGGTCGACGACCGCTACATTGCGCTGGCGGCCCTGAGCAGCCTCGCCGAAGACGGCGAGATCGACCACGGCATTGCCGCCCGGGCCCCCGCGCGCCTCGGCATCGACCCAGGCAAGCCCAGCCCGCTGAGCCGTTGAGCCCCACGTTTCCCAACGGACGTCTGCGCAAGACGAGAAAAGCAGGCCTGCCGTTCGGCAGACCCCGGGTGATCCTTGGCGTCCCCACGGGGATTCGAATCGTTCCCCGCTTTCACGACATGTGCGAGAGTGGGCATTCCACACAATCGCCGTCGCACCGTGCCACAGTAACGGACCCAGCGCGCACGCGTTCGCCGTTCCATTTCCAAGGTTCCAAATTCCATCTTGCCCCTAGCCATAACGTGCGGCATGCGGAGGTCTCCCACGGATGGACAAGCACGTCGCCCGGAGGCGGCAACTGGCATCAGGTGATACACGGGCGCCCTCTGTTGGACGCCCGCAGCTCAGCTCAGCTCTGCGATCGCTATTCCAGATGTGCCATCATGACGCACATCTGGAGAATCTATGGCGAAAGCGCCGGAGGAAACCCTGCTCGAACGTGAGCGTTTCGAGCCCAAGTCGGGCGGCGGACTACTGAGCTACGAGATATGGGGATTTCGGGAAAAGGGCAAGACCGTCGTGACGCGGTACAGCCTGGCCTACGTCAATCATGAGATTTTCCAGGGGGACAACGGCAGGGTGCTCGGTTTCGACAATGCGCACGGATACCACCACCGACATTACATGGGCGAGATCGAATCGGTCGAGTTCGTGAGCTACGAGGCCACATTGGACCGC